>DASWPR010000268.1:0-8154 GCA_036398455.1 Dokdonella sp. | reverse complement strand
TGTGGGACTCGACGCATCGCGACGTGCATCCTGCACCGACGACCTATGACGAAACCTGGGGCAAGGCCGCCAGCTACGGCGCGGCGATCAAGCAGCAGGACGCGGCCGCCGCGGTCACCGGCCCGGTCACCTGGGGCTATTGCGATCTGTTCGGCTCGGCCGCCGACAACTGCCTCGACGGTCCGGATCGGCAGGCGCACGGCGGGCTGCCGTTCGTCGCCTGGTACCTGCAGCAGGTGTGTGCGCATCCGCTCGCCGGCGGCGCGCACGCGGTCGACGTGCTCGACCTGCACTACTACCCGCAAGGGTCCAATGTCGCGCTCAGCGACGACGACTCGCCGCCGACCGCCGCGCGCCGGCTCGCCTCGCTGAAGGAATTGTACGACCCGGACTGGGTGTCCGATTCGTGGATCTCCGATCTCGGCGACGGCGACGCCAATCACTACGACAAGCCGGACCTGATTCCGCGCGTGCGCGCATGGATCGACCAGTACTGCCCGGGCACGCGCCTGGCCATCACCGAATACAACTGGGGCAACGACGACACCAGCAGCGGTGCGGTGGCGCAGGCCGAAGTGCTGGCGATCTTCGCGCGCGAAGGCGTCGACATGGCGAACCGCTGGGTCGCGCCGGCGCCCAGCAGCCGCGTCGAACGCGCATTCACGCTGTTTCTCGACTACGACGGTGCGGGTACGCGCGTCGCCGGCGCCAGCGTCGGCGCGCACAGCGCGAACGTGGACCAGGTCGGCGCGTACGCGTTCCAATCGGGCGCGCGCACCGCGCTGCTGCTGACCAACAAGGATACGTCCGCGCACGACGTGACGGTGAGTTTCGACAGCTCGCGGAGCGGCGGCTGGACGTTGTACGGCTTCGACGCCGACCATCCGGTGCACGCGCTCGCCAGCGGCACGATCGGCGCAACCACGCTCACGCTCGGCGCGTTGCCGCCGATGTCGGCGAACCTGCTGATCGTCGGCGGCAGCGACGCCATCTTCGCCAACGGTTTCGACTGAACGTCGCGATCAGTAGCTTTCGCCGGCCAGTTCCGCATAGCGCACGAACACCGCGCGCGCCCGCTCGCGCAGGATGTCGCGGCGCACCTCGATGCCGCGCCGCACGAGTTCGCCGATCCAGTCGGCCGGCAGCGGGCCTTCGTCGAACTCGCTGAGCTCCATCACATCTTCGCTGCGCGCGCCGATCGCGATGGCGTCGATGCCGGCCCAGAAGCTGGCGCCGTAGCACATCGCGCACGGCTGCGCGCTGGTCGCGAGCAGATAGCGGCGGCCATCCTCGTTCAATCGCGCACGTTTCAGGCTCGCCTGTGCGGCCATGAACGCGACGATTTCCGCATGCGCGGCCGAGCAGTGCTGCGGCAGCACGCGATTGACGCCGGCAGCGACCAGGCGCCCCTCGTCGTCGAAGATCGCCGCGCCGAACGGCCCGCCGGTGCGTTCCTCGATGTTGCGCCGTGCCAGCCGTATCGCCAGGTCGATGCGCGCTTCGTCGTCGGCATAGACGCGTGCGGCACCGACTTCGTCGTCGATCCAGGCGGGCAGGGCGATGCGAAGTTCGGTGATCGGCATGACGGCAGCCCGGCGACGATGAGTTTTCGAGCCTAGCGGCTCGTCGTTGCGATTGCCAACGCGAAGCGGCGCCATCCATGCGGTCGAGGCAGATGAGAAAGTATCGTTTTGTCGCCTTGCCCTGCGCCAGTCGCCATTGGCGGCGGCGAGTTGGGTACGATCCGCGCCTGGGTCGATCGACTCCTGCCCGAGGTGTCGGGCAGGGATGCAGGCGGCGCACATACGGGACCATTCTTCCAATAATGAACATTGCCACGCCGAATACCGCGACCGCGCGCAACCCCGGCATCGACCTGCTGCGCGGCTTGTCGATCCTGCTCGTCGTGCTGCATCACCTCGGCCTGCGCATGCCGCTGAAGACCTCGCTGCTGGCCGATGTGCTGCCCAGGCGCCTGCTCAGTGCGTTGAACTACAACGGCTACGAAGCGGTGTTCGTGTTCTTCGTGATCTCCGGCTTCCTGATCGCGACGAACTCGCTGCAGCGCTGGGGCCGGCTCGAGCGCATCGATCTGCGTGCGTTCTACGTGCGCCGTGGTGCACGCATCCTGCCGTGCCTGGTGCTGCTCGTGGCTGTGCTCGCGCTGCTCCATCTGGCCGGCGTCGGCGACTACGTCGTCCAGCGCGAAGGGCAGTCGCTGCCGCGCGCGATCCTCGCCGTGTTCGGCTTGCACCTGAACTGGTACGAAGGCGTCACCGGCTACCTGCCGGGCGGCTGGGATGTGCTGTGGTCGCTGTCGATCGAGGAAGTGTTCTACCTCGGCTTCCCGCTGGTCTGCCTGACGATCCGCAGCGAACGCGCGCTGGCGGGTCTGCTGGCGCTGCTCGCCTTGTCGATGCCGTTTTCGCTGTCGGCGATCGTCGACAACGAGATATGGAAGGAGAAGGCCTACCTGCCGGGCATGTCGGCCATCGCGCTCGGCGTGATCGCCGCGCTGGTCGCGGCGCGCTGGCAGCCGCGCCGGGCCACCGTCGAACTCGCGCTGGGCGGACTCGGCATCGCCGGCATCGCGACCGTCATGCTGGCGATGCCCTGGCTGTGGCCGCTGCTGGAGGATGCGGTGCTGCTGGTGCTCTCGCTGGCGACGGCATGCCTGCTCGTCGCACTGCATTGGCGCGCGTCGTCGGGACGGCTGCGTGCGCTGCCCGGCAGCGCCTGGCTGCGGTCGATGGGGCGGCTGAGCTACGAGATCTATCTCGGCCACATGTTCATCGTGTTCGCTGTCGTCGCCGCGTTCAAGGCGAGCGGCGGCGATGCGCGTTCTGGCTTTCTCTGGTACGTGCCGGCGGTGCTCCTGGCATGGCTGCTCGGCGCGCTGGTCGCACGGGTCTACTCGATTCCGTGCGATCGTGCGCTGCGGCGGCGGCTGCTGAAATCGCCGGATACGACAGCGGCGTTTGCGGCGTCATGATGGCTGCGCGAAGCGCCGTCATTCCGCTGCTGCGACTGTCGTTGCGGCGCGGTGCGGCATGCGTTCCGGGTCGATGTCGGGCTCGCGAACAGGGGCGTCCACTGACGCGCGAAATGGATTCCCGCGTTCGCGGGAATGACGGCTGAAGTGGGCGGGGCGGTGGCGCGGAAGTGGGGGATCGGCGGCGCGTCGGTGTGGGCTCTCCGACGCATCGCCTGCCGTCGGCAGGCTGCACGCCTTCCTGGCGTCATGCCCGCGAACGCGGGCATCCATTCAAGGGCCGCGACAAGGGCGCCTTGAAAAACGGCGAGTGGCGCGGCGAACAGGATGAGGCCGCCGCTCACGCCTCCGCAGCGATTTTCCGCAGCGCCTGCTCGAAGACTTCGACCGGCTGGCCGCCGGAGATCAGGTGACGATCGTTGATGATGACCGACGGCACCGCGCGGATGCCGCGTTCGGTGTAGAAGCGCTCCTGCGCGCGCACCTCGTCGGCGTATTCGCCGGCAGCGAGGATCTGCTGCGCGCGGGCGGCATCGAGGCCGACGCTGGCCGCGATGCGCGCCAGCGTCGCATGTGCGGATACGTCTTCGCCGTCGGTGAAGTACGCGCGCAGCAGCGCATGCTTCAGCGCGATCTCCTTTTCGCGGCTTTCCAGCGCGGCCCAGTGCAGCAGCCGATGCGCGTCGAACGTGTTGTAGATGCGATCGCGCGCGTTGAACGTGAAGCCGAGGGCTGCGCCGCGCGCGCGGATCGCTTCGCGGTTCTGCGCCAGCTGCTCCGGCGTCGAGCCGTATTTGCGCGTGATGTGCTCGTCGATGTCCTCGCCCTCGGCCGCCATCTGCGGATTCAGCTCGAACGGCTGGAAATGCAGGTCGACGGCGACATCATCGCCGAGCCGGTCGATCGCCTTCTGCAGCGATTGCAGACCGACGGCGCACCAGGGGCAGACGACGTCGGAAACGAAATCGATCTTGATCGGCGTAACAGCAGGCATGGCGGGTCTCGATCAGGGGCGATGCGCAACGCTGTCGCCGGGATATCCGAAGTAGGGTCCGGATCGTCGCGTTCAAGCGCTGCTCAAGCGACGCGCGCCAACGCGAGCGCGGCGCGGCGGCCGGCCGCGAGCAGGTCGTCCGCCAGGGCAGGGTCGTCGACCGCGCGCGCGAGCGCGAGGGTGCCGACCATCGAGGCGAAGATCGCCTGCGCCTTCTCGCGGCGCGGCTTCGGCTTCAGCGACGCCGGCAGCTGCTCGCCGATCAGGGCGAGCGTTGCGCGCAGCTCGTCGGTGAACGCGGCGCGCGTCGGCGCGGAACTGCGCGCGATTTCCATCGCCAGCGCCGAGCATGTGCAGCCGGCGGCCGCGTCGTCGCGGTGCGCGGCGCTGAGGTAGTAGTCGACCAGCTTCGCGATGCCGGCGTGGCGCTGGCCGGCGTTCAGTTCGCGCATGCGTTCGAGCTTCTCGTGCAGCGAACTTCCGACGACCTCACGCACGAGGTCGTCCTTCGAATCGAAGTGATTGTAGAAGCCGCCCTGGGTCAGCCCGATTCCGGCCATCAGGCTGCCGATGCCGACGGTCTCGATGCCGTCGCGGCGAAAACGCTCGCCCGCCGCCTCGACGATGCGCTGGCGCGTGTTGTCCTTGTGGCCTTTTTCGTAGCGCATGAGCGGGGTCTCCTGCCGGCACTTGTATATTGAATTACGAGCGTAATATGATATTACTATCATCATCCGATGGCTGCAAGCGCAGCCGCAATCCTCACCATCAAGCGGCCGCAAGCGCGGTCCGGGAGCAAGCAATGAAAATCGAAGGCAGTGTCGCCCTGGTCACGGGCGCAAATCGTGGACTCGGCCTCGCCTACGCGAAGGCCCTGCTCGCCGCCGGTGCGGCCAAGGTCTATGCCGGTGCGCGCGATCCGTCCAGCGTCAAGGAACCGGGCCTGATTCCGGTCCAGCTCGACGTGAACGATCCGCGCACGATCGCCGAGGCGGTCAAGCAATGCGGCGACGTCACCATCCTGGTCAACAATGCCGGCATCGCGCGTCCAGGCAGCCTGCTGTCGAAGCAGGACAACGACGCCCTGCGCGCCCTGATGGATACGAATTTCTATGGCGTGCTCGCGCTCACCCAGGCGTTTGCGCCGGTACTGGCGAAGAACGGCGGCGGTGCCGTGGTCAACATGTTGTCGGCGCTGAGCTGGATCAGCTTGCCGGGCACGGGCGGCTACTCCATCTCGAAAGCGGCTGCGTGGGCGCTGAGCAACGGCCTGCGCCACGAACTGCACGCGCAGAACACGCTCGTCGTCGCCGTGCATGCCGGCTATATCGATACCGACATGGTCGCCCACGTCGATGCACCGAAGACCAGGACGGAGACGATCGCGCAGCGCACGATCGAAGCCATTGCGGCCGGTCGCGAGGAAGTGCTGGCCGACGAAACCGCGCAGCAGGTGAAGGCGGGTTTCGGGGCCGAGCGTCCGGCTTACCTGGGTGCGCCGCTGGCATAAGCCGCGCATGCATTCTCTCTGCGAGCCGCATGCGGTTCGCAGAGAGGGGCGAGGTTTCGCCGCGCCGGATTCAGCCTGCGCGGCAGCCGTCACGCCCGCATCGAACCCGTGTCGTTCCGAGTCCAGCGGCCGTCCTGATTCGTGAACACATGTGCGGCGCCCGCGCCGCCTCCGGTCGGGTCGCTGTCATCGTGGGATGCGGCGGGCCGACAACGGCGATCGAAACGCGGCTGGCAACTTCATCGCCAAGGTTTGTCACCCCTACTCATCGTGCGTGGTGGCGAAGCCTTGTTCGCAGCCGGCGGCATCGCGCGCAACCATTCGACGCCGGCATGGGTACAGCGGCGCGGTTGCTGGAAATTATTGGCCTGATCGGCGACATTGCGGTCAAATGATCGCCGCGCCCGACACTGGCGAGCTGCAGTGCGAAGTGCTCGCTGCCGGCGCCGGCGAAATGGGCGCCGTCTGCATCGAAGCATGCTTTCAGCTCGGAGTGCGGCAAACGCGCGCAGCCGCTGCGATCCAATCGACAGGCGCTGCCGGCGTCGTGCGCCCGCGCCTGGAAGCAAGCGGGGCGCAGCGCAGCCGGCACCTTCGCCGCCGCCACGTCCGGGTTGGCCGGCAGCGCGGTGGCCGAAGCTGAACCGACGACGCTGCTCGAGGCGAGCAGCACAATGGGAAAAGGCAATTTCTGGAACGCCGCGGCGGTTTCCTCGGCAGGCGAAAGGCGCGGGAGAGCGAGGAATATCCGCAAGTGTCCGCGGGTGCCTGTGCAAGCCGGGCCGAACGCGGTGTAATTCGCGTGTGATTCGTGTGTGAAGGGTGATCCGCGCTTGACGATGCCGCTCAAATCCGCGCCGGAAAGACGGCGCGTCCATGCTTTCGGAGCGTTCCGGCTGGACGTGGCCGAGCGCCGGCTGTCGCGCGACGGCAGCGACATCGGGCTGACGCGCAAGACACTCGACCTGCTGCCCGCCCTGATCGAGCTGCGCGCTGCCGCGCTCGATCCACGCAACGCGCAATGGGCCATCCTGCACGGCGACACGCCGACTACGATGCGCCGCCATGCGCAGGCGGAGCCGGCCTACGAGCGCGCACGAGACTACCCGGCGACGCTGGCCGAGATCCAGATCCGCACCGGACATGCGCAGGCGGCGGTGCCGCTGCTGCGCCGACAGCTCGATATTCCGGCCGGGCGCATGATGTCTTCGGCGCTGATCGAACACGATCCGCGCTTCGAGTCCGTGCGCGAACGGTTGCGGGGCGGCAACGAGCGCCCATGAGAGGGGCACCTGCGGCGTCCGATGCGGGTGTCCGCGCCGCGTCCCGCGGTGCGCGGACGCGCGTGGTCGATCCGTGCGTTTCGCTGCGCGCTTTCGATGAGCACGGTTCGATGAGCACGGCTCGATGAGTACCTACCTCTTCGCGCCGTTCCGGCTCGACGCGGCGACGCGCGAGTTGCGCAGGCACGACGAGCGCATCGCCTTGCCGCCGCGCGTGTTCGCCTGCCTGCTGTACCTGATCGAGCGGCACGAGCGCGCGATCGGTCGCGACGAATTGATCGAGGCGATGTGGGACGGCCGTTCCGCATCCGACGTGCAACTGGCGCAGCTGATCCTGCAATGCCGGCGCGCGGTCGACGACGACGGCCAGGGCCAGCGCGCGATCCGCACCGTCGCCGGCTTCGGCTATCGCTGGGTCGAGGCGTTGCAGACGCAGGTGGAACCCATGCCGGCCGCGAGCGTGGCCGCGCCGGCGATCGAAGAGGCCGCCGTGGCTGCCGCGCCGATCGAAGCGGCAGCGCCTGCGCCGGCACTGCGAACCATAAGGCCTCGTCGCAGAAGATTCGCGCTCGGCGCCGCTGCCGCCGTGATCCTGCTCGCGCTCGCCATCTTCGCGTACCGGCATGGCGGCGCCGGCAAACAGACAATGAACTCGGCGCTGGTCCTGGTCAGCCCGATCCGCATCGATGATGGTGAAGCGCGCTGGCTGCGGCTCGGCGGCATGGACGTCGTCGTCGAGCGCCTGCGCCACAATCAGGTGCCGGTCCTGTCGAGCGAAGCCACCGTCGCGCTGCTGCAGGCGGGCGATGCGCAGGCCGACCCGGACGATGTACCGCGGCTGCTGGCGCGGTCGAGGACGGCGGGTGCCGGCGCGGTGCTCGCCATCGCAGCGACGCGTGCCGGGCCGCTCTGGCGGATGACCGCAACCTTGCGCGCGGAAGGACTGCCGCTGCGCGAGGAAAGCCTCGAACGCGAAGACCCGCTGGTCGCGTTGCGCGTGCTCGCCGATCACGCCAGCGGACTTCTCGGCCATCCGGTCGCCGAACCGGACGCGCGCATCGACGGCAGCGCAGTGGCGCTGACCTTGCAGCAGGCGCGCGCGGCGCTGCTGTCGAACGATCCCGAACGCGCGCGCGCCTTGCTGCAATCCAATCCCGCGCTCGTCGCCAACGAGCCGCTGCTGCGCCAGCAGCTTGCCGATGTGGACATCCGCGCCGGCCGCTACGCGCAAGCGCGCGCCACGCTCGACGACCTGCTCGCGCATGCCGGCGACGACGCGGGCTTTCGTGCGCGCCTGCTCGACGCGCGCGGCATGGTCGCCGTGCGCACCGGCCGCTTTGCCGACGCCGGCAACGATTTTTCCGCGGCGCTCGCG
>DASWPR010000267.1:0-8570 GCA_036398455.1 Dokdonella sp. | reverse complement strand
CCCCTTCGGATCGGCGTGATAGCGGTCGTACGTGGCGCGATCGAGCTCGTAATACTCCTCGTAGTCGACCAGTCCGTTGCTGACCGGGATCGAGAGGTAGAACTTGCCCGTGGTTTCTTCGACGCCGAGCGAAAAACGTTCTTCGCGCAGCACCAGCGTATCTGTGAACTTCACTCGATCACCGTCACTCAGCGAACCGGCGTCGTGGAGTATCGCGTATCCGGGATGCCTTTGACATCGATCACGGCTTCGGAATTTCCAGTCGGAAGTTTGCCGCCGGGGATCCACTGCTCGTTCGCGCCGGCCTCGTTGCCGGAAGGAATCCGCAGGTCCAGTTCCTTCGGTTTCGGGATGTCCACGCGCACGAGTGCATTGTTGTCGAGAGAATGCTCGGGCAGGCCGAGCGCCTGCTCCAGCGCGCGCGGATCGCCCTTGGCGGATGCGAGCAGCTGGTCCGCCTCGCGCGAAGGCATCACGAACGACGTGCCATCGCGTTGTCCGATGCCGTACTTGCTGAGGTTGGACTGGGTCATGAAGCGCGACGCGCCATCGTCGAACTGCGCCAGATGGTCCGAGATGTAGGCCGGCGACAGATACTCGGTGGGATTGGGCCGCGCGCCCTTCGGCAGCGCGAGAATTTCTTCGGCTTTCGCCTTGCCGAGGCCGCTGGCGATATGGCCGGCATCGCCGGCCGCCTCGCTGCCCTTGGCGATCCCGCCGGCGGCGTCTGCCACATCGAGAGCCTTGGCGCCCTCGCCGAGTTCGCCCAGCACGCGCGTGCCTTCGGCGCCCTTGATCGCTGCGTTCGCTTCGCCGGCGCCGATGAAGAAGCTGCCGATGTCGACCACGCCGCGGCCGATGAACTTCGACCAGTCGCCTGATTTCGCGGCGTCCTGGTAGCCGCCGGTGACGCCATTCCACAGCGCCTTGGCGGTGTTGAGGTTGCCTTGCGTGTTGGTCGCCCAGGCGACCGGGCTGGTCAGGTTGCCAAGCACTTCGGCCGTCTTGCCGACGGTTTCGAGGCGCTGCAGGTTCTTGTCGCCATGCGCTGCCCACTCCAGCGGATTGACCAGCTTGCCGGCGCCGTCGGCCAGCTGCACCACGCCCTTGCCCATGTCGTAGACGGCAAGGCCGGCGCCCTCGGTCATTCCGATGCCGTCGGAGACGGTCTTGGCGATCGCGCCGCCGACGACACCGCCGTGTTCCTGTCCGAAGGTCTCGAGGCCGTGGCGGAAGCCGTCGACGGCCTTTTCGGCGTCGTGCACGGCGCCGTCGATCTTGCTGCCGACGGCAGCTTCGGCGTGGTCGATGTCGTCCAGACGATCGCCGACCCACTGCTGCGCGCCCTTGAGCGCCTCGCCGCCTTCCTCGACCGCGCCTTCGACCTTGCTGCCGACCCAGGAAGCCGCTCCGCTGATTGCACCGCCCAGACTGAAGCCCACGATCGTCTCCCGCTTTCGATGTCGATTCGGCGCCGCTTGGATCCGGCGTTTGCGACGGCAGCGTAGGTCGCCGGGAAAGCCGCGACCATTGGGGGAAACCCTATGCGGGGCGCCGGGGCGCGGCGTCAGTGCGGATCTGCGCCGCGCGCATGCCGCGCCGCGCGATGCGCGCGGAAGGCGCGCAGGCGGGAGCGCGCGCGGGCACGCCGGCGCCACCAGAGCCAGCCGACGACCGCGACCAGCACGAGCGCGCCGACGGCGATGACGCTTTCGCCGCGCTTGATCCAGGCCAGCACCAGCTCGTGGTTCTCGGCGCCGAAATAACCGAGATACACCCAGAACGGCACCGAGATCAGCGCCGCGAATCCGTCGAACAGAATGAAGCGCGCGAACGACACCCGATGCGTCATGCCGGCGATCAGGAAGACGGCGGTGCGCAGGCCGGGCAGGAAGCGCGCCACGAACAGCATGCGGTTGCCGTAGCGGTCGAAGCGATGCTGCACCTTGGCGTAGCGGCGTGGCGTGACCACCGTCGACACCCAGCGCAGGTGCAGCGCGCGCGCGCCGAGAAAGTGGCCGAGCAGGTACATCATCGAATCGCCGAACAGGACGCCGACCAGGCCGATCGCGCACATCACGTGTGGGCTCGCATAGCCGAGGCCGGCGATGATGCCGCCGGCGGTCAGGGTGATGTCCTCCGGGATCGGCAGGCCGAGGCCGCTGATGAACAGCACGCCGAACACCGCGAGATAGCCGTGTTCGGTGAACAGGCGGATCAGCTGATCGAGCACGGCCATCAGCGTGGGCCGGCCGTTCGGCTGCTGCCGCGGCGGGCGAGAACGTGCGGAATGTCGTGGGGTCGGATCGCGTTCACTGTTGCGGGGTGTGCAAGTCGGTCCGCAAGTTTACCGGCTGACGTACGCCCTGCGCGCGTGACCGCTAGAATGCGCGTATGCGCATCGGTCGCCACCTGATCGATCCCGCCGTCGTGCTCGCGCCGATGGCCGGGGTCACCGACAAGCCGTTCCGCCAGCTGTGCAAGCGGCTCGGTGCGGGCTTGGCCGTGTCCGAAATGACGACGGCCGATCCGCGCCTGTGGACCACGCGCAAGTCGCTGCAGCGCATGGATCACGTCGGCGAACCCGACCCGGTCAGCGTGCAGATCGCCGGCTACGATCCGCAGATGCTGGCCGAGGCCGCGCGCTACAACGTGGCGCACGGCGCGCAGGTCGTCGACATCAACATGGGGTGCCCGGCGAAAAAGGTCTGCAACGTCTGGTCCGGCAGCGCGCTGCTGCAGGATGAGCCGCTGGTCGGGCGCATTCTCGCCGCGGTCGTGCGCGCGGTCGAAGTGCCGGTCACGCTGAAGATCCGCACCGGCTGGAATCGCGACAACCGCAATGGCCTGGTCATCGCGAAAATCGCCGAGGATGCCGGCATCGCCGCGCTCGCCGTGCACGGCCGCACACGCGCCGATCTGTACGAAGGCGCGGCCGAATACGACACGATCGCGGCGATCAAGGCCGCGATCCGCATTCCGGTGTTCGCCAACGGCGATATCGATTCGCCGCAGCGCGCGCGCTTCGTGCTGGACTACACGAAGGCTGATGCGGTCATGATCGGCCGCGCCGCACAGGGCCGGCCGTGGATCTTCCGCGAGATCGCGCACTACCTGGCGACCGGCCACACGTTGGTGCCGCCGTCGCCGCGCGAAGTGCAGGCCATCCTGCTCGGCCATCTCGACGACCTGCACGCGTTCTACGGCGAAGTGCAGGGCGTGCGCATCGCGCGCAAGCACCTCGGCTGGTACGCGAAGGACCGCCCCGAGAACGCCGCGTTTCGCGCCATCGTCAACCGCGCGGAAACGGCGGCGGAGCAGGTGCGCCTGACGCGCGATTATTTCGATGCGCTGGCGGCGGATGCCGCGGGCGAGTTCGCCGCGGCCGCCTGAACCCTCACGCGCGCAGCGGCAGCCACGGCAGCAGCAGCCAGCCGAGCACCAGCGCGATCAGCGCGACACGCGTCAGCCGGTAGGCGATCGGCGACCAGCGCTTGAACTGCTTGCGCAGCTCGCCGGCGCGGTGCGCCAGCGCGTACAGGCGATTGACCGCGCCGACATGCTCGTTGGCGAGATTCTGCGTCGCGGTCGCCTGGCCGAGCACGCGGCTGACGAAGCGGTTGAACGCGCGCATCGGCGCGGTGCGCAGTGGGCGTTCGACATCGCAGAACAGGATCACGCGGGTCTGGTCGGTGCGGTTTTCGGCCCAATGCACGAAGGTTTCGTCGAACACGATGTCCTCGCCGTCGCGCCAGGCGTACAACTCGCCGTCGACGAAGATGCGGCAGTCGTCCGAGTTCGGCGTGATCAGGCCGAGGTGATAGCGCAGGGAACCGGCGAACGGATCGCGGTGCGGATTGAGTTTGCTGCCGGGCGGCAGCAGCGCGAACATCGCGGCCTTCACCGACGGGATCGTATTGAGCAGCGCGACGGTATTCGGGCACAGCGTGTGCGCGGACGGCAGCGGTTCGCCGTACCACTTCAGATAGAAGCGTTTCCAGCCTTCCTTGAAGAACGAGCCGAAGCTGGCGTCGTTGTGCTTCTCGGCGGCGCGGATATAGCCCTCGTCGAAAAGATGCAGCGCTTCTTCGCGGATATCGCGCCAGCCGTCGCGCAGCGGATCGAGATGCGGAAACTTCGGCCGCTCCAGGATCGGTGCGGCCTTCACCGCCGAAAATGCGTACATCAGCAGGTTGTACGGCGCGAACAGGCCCGAATGATCGACCAGCTGGCGGCCGAACTTCAGCCGCACGCGCCCGCGCAGGTGCACGTACAGCACGCTGGCGACGTACAGCAGGATAAGGATCAGCAGGATCAGGCGAAAGGAAAAGTGCGGCACGAACGAAGTTCAGCAGGAGAGTCGAAGGGGCGAAGGATACGCCGACGCGCCGGCGCTTGGCGTGCGGAGCGGGCCTCGCGGTTTGCGGCTGATTGCCGCCGCCTGAGTGGGGTCTGCGTCGGCCCCGTTCAAGCGAGGCTGGCCCAGCGGCCTGCGGCATCGGCACGGGTCCAAGCCAACGGCTTCCGGCTTTCAGCGGAGTGGCGGCAATCAGGGGCGGCGCCTTGCGCGCCTTCGACCCGCGTCATCCTCGACAACTCGCGCGACGACTCGTCGGCATCCGGGCCAGCCACGGTCATCGACCCCTGTCGTTCGGCCGCACCGTCGTCATCCCGGCGAAAGCCGGGACCCAGTTCCTTCGATCACGTTGCGCACACCGGCGCCCCGTCATCCTTGCCGCCACGGTCCTTCGCCAGCTTCTCGGATTTGAGCTGCGCCAGCGCCGCGACAATCGGTGCCGTCGACAGCGCTTCACCCTCCGCTGCGCTCTGAAGCAACAGCGCGCTGGCCGTTACCGGATTGTCGCCGGCCTCGATCAGTGCGGCGGTCAACTGGCCGGCATCCTTCGGCGAATCGAATGCACGACTCTGCAGCAGAACGGCGCCGTCGCCATTGAGCAGCTTGAAGTAGAACTTGCCGTCGGCTTCGCGATAGCTCTTCAACTGAGGCGAGCGCGACACTCCAAGTGTGCCCCCCGAAATATTCATCGACAGTCCGGTCAAAGGAACCGATACAGCCGGCACATAATTCCTCAGGGAACGAATGCCCGCCGCCCAACGCAGCGAATCGACGAACGCTGCACTGCGTTCGCGCGCCCTCTTCGCGCCGGCGAGCAACTGCTCCTCGATCGCCGCGGGCTTCGCGATCAATGCATCGTAGCGCTCGCGCGGCGCCGCCAGTTCGGCGTCGATGCGCTCGAACAGTTTTCGCTTCGCATCGCCCCAGCCGATGCCGTCGGCGAACGCCTGACGCATCGCGGCGGTTTCGCCGGCGTTGGCGAATGCCTGGTAGATGGCGAAGATGTTCGAGCCGTCGGCGTCCTTCGCCTCGCCCGGCGCACGCGAATCGGTGACGATGCCGAGGATGGACTTTTCGAGTTCCTTCGCCGGCAGCCACAGCGGAATCGTGTTGTTGTAGCTCTTCGACATCTTGCGGCCGTCGAGGCCCGGCAGCGTCGCGACGTTGTCCTCGATCTTCGCTTCCGGCAGCGTGAACTGGATTCCACGCCGGGCGAGGTCGTCGGCATACAGATGATTGAAGCGCTGCGCGATGTCGCGCGCCATCTCGATATGCTGGATCTGGTCGCGCCCGACCGGCACCTCGTGCGCACCGAAGATCAGGATGTCGGCGGCCATCAGCACCGGATACATGTAGAGGCCGGCATTGATGCCCGCATCGGGGTCGTCGCCGGCCAGGGTGTTCTGGTCGACTGCCGCCTTGTAGGCGTGGGCCCGGTTGAGCAAACCCTTCGCGGTGACGCAGGTCAGCAGCCAGGTCAGTTCGGGAATCTCGGGAATATCCGACTGCCGGTAGAAGAACACCTTGTCCGGATCGAGCCCGCAGGCGAGCCAGGTGGCGGCGATTTCCAGGGTCGAGCGCTGGATGCGTTCCGGCTCGTCGCATTTGATCAGCGCGTGATAGTCGGCCAGGAAATAGAACGACTCGGTGTCGGCGCGCCGGCTCGCGGCAATCGCCGGGCGGATCGCGCCGACGTAGTTGCCCAGGTGCGGGGTGCCGGTCGTGGTGATGCCGGTGAGGATGCGGCGCTTTTCGGTCGTCACGCGCGGAGGTCGGAAGAACGGGACTTGCCAGTCTACGGGAATGCGCGCACCGGCTTAACCCCGGGCGCCATGAGGGGGCGTTGCATGCCTCCACCCACCCGGAGGTCCACCATGCGTAGCCTGCTTTGCACCGCCCTGTTCGCCTCGTTCGCCGTTTGTGCATCCGCCCGCGTCCACGCCGGCAATCTGCTCGATCTCGCCGTCGTCGACCGCGACACCGGCGCCACCCTTCCGACCTATTCCGATCACGGCAAGCTGTACGTCGCCGGCACGCCCGGCCACCGTTATTCGGTGCGCCTGAGCAACCGCAGCGGCGGGCGCGTGATGGCCGTGCTCAGCGTCGACGGCGTCAACGCGGTGACCGGCGAAACCGCAAGCCCGGAACAGTCCGGCTACGTGCTGGATGCATGGGAATCGACCGAGATCGCCGGCTGGCGCAAGAATCTCGACGAAATCGCGCAGTTCAATTTCACCGCGCTGCCGAACAGCTACGCCGCGCGGACCGGCCGACCGGCCAATGTCGGCGTGATCGGCGTCGCCGTCTTCAGCGAACGCGCGCCGGTGTGGCGTGAAAAGCGCGATGAAATCGCGCGCGAGTCGTCTTCGGCCAGCGGCGGTGCGGCCAGTGCGCAGCGCGCGCAGGCACCGGCCAGCGCGGATGCGTCTCGCCCCGCCGCTGCGCCCGAAGCGGAGGCCAAGTCGCGCAGCCTGGCGAAAAGCGAAGACCGCCTCGGCACCGGCCACGGCGCGCGCGAATACGCGCACGTCGATACGACCACATTCGAGCGTGCCTCGCGCCACCCGGCCGAGACGCTGGCAATCTGGTACGACAGCTATCCGAACCTGGTCGACCAGGGCATTTTGCCGCGCCCGATCGTAAGGGCAGATCCGCGCCCGTTTCCCGGTGGGTTCGTGCCGGACCCGGCGCCGCGCTGAGCGTGTCCGTGCAGGCCCGCCGGTGCGCCGAACAAGCGCGCTGGCGGGCCAAGTATACGTCTATAGATGTAGTAAAAATCAGCCCATAGAACTAAGCCTCTATGCGCTGGTAGCTCCCGCCTCCGGCTGTCATAAAGCAAGCCTTGCGCCGCCCATCAGGGGGCCGGCGCCAGCCCCGAGGAAGTCCATGAAACCGATAGCCATCGTGCCGGGCGCGCTTGCGCTCGCGATAGCCAATTGTCTCGGCGTCTGTGCCTACGCGCAGGACGTCACGCCGGTCGATCAGAACAAACCGGCGGAACTGCCCAAGGTCGAAGTGCGCGACCGCCGCTCGCAGGACGACACCCGGCCGAAACTGCAGCACATCATGAAAGAAGTCGACGGCCCGTTGATCACGGTCACCAAGAAGACCTCGATCACCAAGCTCGACAACATCCCGACGGTGGTCGACAACAATCTGCGCGATCTCTTCGCGCAGACGCCGGGCCTGTTCTATTCGGAGCAGCAGTCACCGGGCCAGTTGAACCTCAGCTACCGCGGCATCGGCAACCCGCAGGAATCCGAATTCGTCACGGTCATGCTCGACGGCATCCCGCTCGAGGGCGACTGGGTCGGCTTTCCGACCATCTACACGTTCCCGCTGCCGCAGACGCTGTCCGAAGTGCAGCTGATCCGTGGCGGCAGCTCGCTGCTGTATGGCCCGGAACCGCCGCCGGTGGTGAATCTGATCAGCCGCAAGCCGGTCGCCGATCGCGCGTTTGCCGGCTACAGCGAGAACATCGTCGGCAGCAACGGCTTGTTCGGCACGTTCAATCAGGTATCGGGCACATCGGGCGTGTGGGACTACCTCGCGGACGTCAACTATCGCAAGAGCGACGGCGAGCGCGACAACGGCGATTCGAAGTTGAAGGGGCTCGATTTTCATATCGGCTATCGGCCGGACGATATGTCGTACACGTCGCTGGACTTTCATTCCTACGATCTCAATACGGGCGATCCGGGCAAGTTGACGTATCCGCAATTCGTTGCCGAAAACAAGCAGGCGACGACGCCGTACAACCGTTTGTGGACGACGCGCTACGTCGCCAGCATGACGCACGACCGGCATTTCGATGCCGACACCGAGCTGGTCGCCAAGCTCTGGTCCGGCTATCAGGACCAGGCGTCGCGTTCACAGGATCGCGGCAATCCGCCCACGACGGCGACCTTGCAGGACGAGCAGTTCCGCTTTACCGGCCTGGATGCTCGTGTCGTACATCACTGGGGGCGCGGCAACGCCTTCACCATCGGCACGACGCTGTACCACTCCGACGCGCCGTTCCGGCAGTGGGGTGAGGACAATCTGGTTCCCGGGCAATACGACCGCTACGGTGTTCCGTGCGTGGCAGCGTCAGACGTCAATTGCCAGAAGCTGCGCCAGCAGCGTTCGACCGACTACGGGGCGATCTTCGCCGAGAACGTCTTCCGCTTTGCCGGTGAGTGGCACTTCGTGCCGTCGGTGCGATTGGAAAAAG
>DASWPR010000266.1:0-3783 GCA_036398455.1 Dokdonella sp. | reverse complement strand
GCCTTCGAAACGGCAATCCTGGCCGATCGCTCCTCGCGTTCGGAAGAACAGAAATCGCTGCGCCAACTCGAATCGATCGCCGCAGCCGTCTACATCGATGCCAACGCACGACCGACGCCTGCCGCGAATGCGGCGACGATCGAGGCGGCGGCGTGGCTCGAGGACTACGCCGAGGCACTGCAATCGAACGCGCCGGCGCCGCCCGGCTCGGCGCTCGACCGCGCATCGCTGCCGCGCACCGATCCAGCGTCGCCGATCGCTGCCGCCGCGGATGCGTTGCTCCTCGCCTCGCTCCGAGCCGACAGCGACGAGGTTGCGCGCGCGTCATGAGAAGACTGCGAAAATATGTCCTCGCGTTCGCGACAACGCTGAATGCGCATGCCGCGGACCCATTGCTGCTGGCGCCTCCATCGCCGGATCGTCCCTGGCCGATTCCCGATACGCCGACCGATGTGGAACGCATCGATCCGCATCGAGCGGAGACGGCCGCGACCGCCGCTTCACCGGCGCGTCCGGCAGCCGCGGGCGAAGACGCCGACGGTGAACATCGCCGCTACGACCTTGCCGCCTTGATCGACCTGGCGCAAAGAACGAATCCGGATACGCGTGCTTCCTGGGAACAGGCGCGCCAGGCGGCACTGGCCGTCGGCCTCGTCGAGAGCACCTATCTCCCGCAGCTTTCGGCGGACGTGATCGCAGGCTATCAGCGCACGCCGCTTCCGATTCCCGCGACGCTCATACCGAAAGGAAACTTCGTCTCCGACACCCGCGAAGCGATTCCGAGCCTGGTCGTCAAATGGCTGCTGTTCGACTTCGGCCGCCGCGATGCGGCAGAGCAGGAAGCGCGCTCCAATTCGTTCGTCGCCAACGTCGCGTTCTCCGGCGCACACCAGAAGCTCATCTTCGAAGTGAGCCGCAACTTCTACGCGCTCGGCGCCGCGCGCGGACGCCTGCGCGCCGCCGGGAATGCGCTCGGCACGGCGCAGAGTGACCACGATGCGGTCCTCGCGCGCCGCACGCACGGGCTCGCGACGAGCGTCGACGTCGCCAAAGCGGAGCGCCAGGTCGCACAGGCGCGATTCACTGTCGCGCGCACCACCGGCGCCGAAAGCGTCGCCTACGCGAGCCTGATCGAAAGTCTCGGCGTCGCTCCCACGGCCAGGATCGATATCGACGACGGCTCCGAGCAGCCACTTCCTGCCCTATCACCCGACACCGTCGACCGCCGCATAGACGAAGCGCTGTCCAAACGACCCGACGTCATTGCGGCCGTTGGAAAGATACGCGGCGCGCAGGCCGCGCTGAATGAAAAGCAAGCGCAGCATCGCCCCACGGTCGCGCTGCTGGCGCAGGCATTCCGCAACGTCGGCGCGCTGCGCAGCGACGGCGGTCCGTATTCGTCGGTCAACAAGAACGGCGGCGCGTTGTTGCTGCAATTCAGCTGGCCGATTTATGACGGCGGCCTGCGGGACGCGCAGGTCTCGATCGCGCAGTCGCAGGTCGAGGCGGCGCGAGACCATCTCGAACAGGCGCGCAGCGCTGCCGCCCGGGAAGTCGTGCAGGCATACGCCGGATTGACGAGTGCGCTCGCCGAGCACGATGCGGCCCTGGTACTGACCTCGGCAGCCCGCACGGCCCACGCCGGAGCCTTGGAAAGCTATCGACACGGCGTAGGCACATACACCAGCCTGATCGACGACGAGAACGCCCTGACGCAGGCGGAAACCGAACTCGAAGATTCCCGTGCGAGTGTCTTCACGGCCGCGGCGGCCCTCGCCTTCGCGACCGGCTCGATCAACGCGGGCAACGAGCGATCTCCCGTCACGGCGAAGGACCTTGCCCCCGCGCAGCAATAGCTGAAGTTCAACGGCTCTCCCCGCTTCGTTCCGATCCCCCTTCCCGCCGGAACGAAGTGGGCGAGAGTCTCTTCGAGTTGCCCTGCACCGCGCGGGCGCGCGTCGAGCGGTACCGAACGAGCCGTACTCGATGAACATGCGCCCTACAATGGCCCCGACACCGACGCTTCAAGGGGACGTGCAATGCCGACCGAGCAGACTCTTTGGAGCACGGTGACCGAGCCGGTCGCGCAGATCACGCTGCTGATCGTGATCGGTGCGCTGATCACCCGAGTGGGACTGCGCAATCTGCCGCGATGGCGGCTCGTCGGGCAGATCGTCTTTCTCGTCGCGCTCACCGTCCTGCTGCTCTACCACGGCATCGTCCCGTACGAGGTCGGCGCGCGCGACACGCCGCTGGTTCAGCGCGGACTGATCGCATTGGCGAAGATCGTCTGGTGGATCAATGTCACCTGGTCCCTGATCGGGTTCGTGCGCGTCTTCCTCATCATGGAAGAGCAGCCGCGCAACGGACGACTCATCCAGGATCTCGTCGTCGGAATCATCTACGTCGGCGCGCTGCTGTCCGTGGTGACCTACGTGTTCGACGCGCCGGTCGGCACCTTGATCGCCACGTCGGGAATCTTCGCGATCATCCTCGGCCTCGCCATGCAGAGCACGCTCAGCGACGTCTTTTCGGGGATCGCGCTCAATCTGGGAAAGCCCTACGGCATCGGCGACTGGATCGTCCTCAGCGACGGCGTCGAAGGGCGGGTCGTGCAGACGGACTGGCGCGCCACCTACCTGCTCAATGGAGCCAACGACCTGGTCATCGTGCCCAACAGCGACATCGCCAAGGCAAGACTGACCAATATCAGCAGCCCGGAACGAACGCACAGCGTGTCGCTGCGGGCGCGCTTCGTTCCCACCACCCTGCCCTCCTCGATCGCCGAGGTGATGCGCACCGCGATGTCGAGCAGCAATTCCATCCTGTTCACGCCGGAACCGAGCGTGCAGATAAAAGCGCTCGATGCCCTCGCCGTCGATCTCGAACTGTCCTTCAGCGTCTCCGACATTTCCAAGGCGGCATCGGCGCGCAGCGAAGTCTTCGACTTGATCTTCCGTCACGCCAAGGCCTCCGGACTCAAACTGGCCCCGCCGCCGACCGCTGCGGGCATGGCGGGCATCACCGACGCAGGCCAGCTCTCCACCGACCAGCGGGCGACGCCGCTGCGCCTGCTGGATGCGCTGCCGCTGTTCGAATCGCTGACCGAAGACGAAAAGGAGGCCCTCGCCGAGACGATGGCGCGGCGCACCTACGGCAAGGACGAAGTCGTCGTCGAGCAAGGCGCCGTCCTGGAATCACTAATGGTCATCCGAAGCGGAGTGATCGCCGCGACCCGGCACGAGGGACATCACGAAATCCAGCTCGGAAGGCTCGCGCCCGGCGACTATTTCGGCGAGGGCGGCCTGCTCATGGGGGCGGCCGAATCGGGAACCTTGCGCGCGCAAACGCTGACCGTCGTGTACGAGATTTCACAGGCCGGCCTGGGCACGCTGATGCGCGACCGGCCGGGCATGGCGGACGAACTGGCGGCGATACTCGCGCGGCGGATCGCGGTGGAGAAGCGGCTCATCGACAAGGGAACCGCCGGAGCGCACGCAGACGCCGTGCCGAGCATCGTGGCGCGAATCCGCAACTTGTTTCGCATCCCGCATGGATGAAGTGGGAGCGGCGTCGGCCAGCGCGCGCCTGCCAGCGGTCGCGCGTCGCGTCGTCCGACCTTGGCCGCACCACCTCCGCCATGGAGTCGCGTTCGCCATACGTGCCTTCGGCGAAGGCAGGCAGGTCGACGGATTTTTCGAGCAGGCTCGGCATTCCCTGCGACTCCTGCAATTCATCCACCTGAGAGGCGACGCGGCCCGGCGTCCGGAGCGGCAGCGGCGC
>DASWPR010000265.1:0-5701 GCA_036398455.1 Dokdonella sp. | reverse complement strand
CGAGCGCAATCTCTCTCTCGTACTAACGCAGGAGAGCACCGAAAGCAGACACCGGTGCGCGCGCGAGGCCCTCATCGAGACCGGCAAGGCGCTGACCGAGATCGCCAAGGTCTGGGGCAACGACCCGGCGAAGGCGATCGGGTTGATCCGCGAGGTGCGCGGCGAGGCGCTTTTTCGCGACGCGATGGCCCGCGGCGCCGGCCTGATCGTCGCCGCGCCGCACCTCGGCTGCTGGGAATTGCTGAACTACTGGCTGGCGGCGCAGACCCCGCTGGCGATCCTCTACCGGCCGCCGCGCCACGCGATCGTGGAACCGCTGCTGCTGAAGGCGCGCGGCGCTCTGGCGGTCGAGCAGGTGCGCGCGGAAGGCGCCGGCGTGCGCACGCTGTACAAGCGCCTGGCCGCCGGCGGCGTCGTCGGCATCCTGCCGGACCAGCAGCCGCGCGGCGGCGAAGGGGTGTGGGCGCCGTTCTTCGGCCTGCCGGCATCGACGATGGTGCTGCTGCCGCGCCTGGCCCGGCGCACCGGTGCCACGGTGCTGTTCGCCTTCGCCGAGCGCCTGCCGCGCGGCGAAGGCTTCCGCCTGCATTTCCTGCCGGCGCCGCCCGAGCTGGCCGACGCCGATCTCGACCGCGCCTGCGCAGCGCTCAATCGCAGCGTTGAAGACTGCGTGCGCATCGCCTTCGCGCAATACCAGTGGTCGTACAAGCGCTACCCGACGCGCTGGCCGCAGTCCGCGGCGGCGAATCCCGGGGAAACCGAAGGCGCCTAGCGCGGCCCGATCGAATCGACCAGCACCAGCTCGCACGCGCCGGCGCCGCTGTCGTCGCGGCGCAGCGAACTGCGCCAGCGCCAGCCATCCTGGCGGCGCGCTTTCACCAGATGCCCCTGCAATGCGATCACTTCGCCGACGCGCACCCGCGCCATCGCGGCCGCCACCGCCGCATCGGCCGGAATCAGGTGCATGTTCGCGCTCGATACGAGAATTTCCTCGGCGGGAATCGGCGGCTGCCGGGTCCATCGATAGAAGTAGAAGCGTGCCGATTGAGACAATTCCAGCTGCGCGATCACCGCACTGTCGGACATGCGGCCCCAGCCGAGTGCCAGATCGGTCGGCGACAGCTCGCTCTCGGTACCGAGGTGATAGTCCGCGCGGGACAGCACGCGTGCTTCGAGCGAGAAATCAGCCAGCGGCACCAGTTCGAAGTCGCCGATGCGCGTCGGCGCGCGGCTGGCCGGGTCGCTCTGCAGCGGCGCATCCGCGACGAGGGTGCCGGGCTGCTGCCCGATGCGCCGATGCACGAAGGCGTTGATCGCGCCGGCCAGCGCGAACACGCAAAGGATCAGGACGAACCGACGCATGCAGGCGCGGGGCTACGCCGGCGGCATTTTTTGCAGGCGCCGCAGGAATACCGTCATCTCCTTCGCCGCCTGCGTGTCGCCACGCGCCTGCGCCACCTCGATGCCGTGCTCGAATGTTTCGATCGCCGCCGCGCTATCGCCGCTTTCCGCCAGGGCGCGGCCCAGCAGTTTCCAGGCCGCCGAATAATTCCCGTCGAACGCGACCGCCTCGCGCAGCGCGACGGTGGCACCGGCCGCATCGCCGTGCGCGAGCAGCGCATTGCCGAGCGAAAAACGCAGCAGCGCGCCGTCGCGTGGACCGCCGAGCTGGGCGCGCAGGCGCGCGATGAAGTCCGTAGCCATGGCGCCATCATCGCGCGCTTCGGCGCGCCGTGCAGCCGACGGCTATGCCGTGCGGCGATGGATATCGTGCGTGACCACGCCGACCTCGCGCGTCGGCGGCACGAAGAACTGCGGATGCGTCAGGCTGCGCTGCATGTCGCCGAGCCCGCTGGCCCAGTGGTCGCGCATGGTGGCCACATCGAAGGCGTAATCCTTGTACTGCTCTTCGTCGTGCTTGGCGTGATAGATCAGGTGGATGATGTTGAACACGCGATCGCACAGCCACGGCTGCAGGTCGATCAGCAGTTCGGGTTGCACCTGCTTGGCGGGAATTTCCTTCAGCAGCAGGCCGAGCGCGTTGCGCAGTTTCTGCAGCCGTGCGATCACATCGGTGCCGAAGCGCGTGCGGCTGGAATACTGGATGTCCTTCTGCCGCTCCATCACTTCCATCATCGTCCTGGGCGTATCGCCGCGCGCACTCCACAGGTCGACCTGGAACACCAGGCTGTCGCGCCGCGGTTCGGACGTGAGCACGTAGTCCAGCGGCGTGTTCGATACGGTGCCGCCGTCCCAGTACGGCTCCTCGTCGATGACGATCGCCGGGAACGCCGGCGGCAGCGCGCCGGAGGCCATGATGTGCTCGGCGCGGATGCGGTCGATGGAGGAATCGAAGTAGCGCACGTTGCCGCTGCGCACGTTCGCCGCGCCGACCGACAGGCGCACGCCCTCGCTGTTGATGCGATCGAAATCGATCAGCCGTTCCAGCGTCGACTTCAGCGGCGAGGTGTCGTAGAAGCTCGTCGCCTTCGCGCTGCCGTCGTTGAAGAGGAAAGGCGACGCCGAGCGCGCGCTGAAGAAACCGCGCTGCCCCCGCACGAGTGCGCCGACGGCGTTGAGCGCGCTGACGCTGGAATTGATCTGCGGATTGGGCGGCAGCAAGTCGAACAACGCCGTCAGTGCGGTGAACGGCCAGGTCAGTGCGCCGGCCGTTTCGCTGATCGTGTTCCAGAATTCCTGCAGCCGCGCGATGCGGTGCTCGGGCGCATTGCCGGCGAGGATGGCCGCGTTGATCGCACCGATCGACGTGCCGGCGAACCAGTTCGGCCGGACGCCGGCCTCGTGCAGCGCCTCGTAGACGCCGCACTGGTACGAGCCCAGCGCACCGCCGCCCTGCAGGACCAGGGCGACGGTTTCGTAGGAGGCTGCCGAGTCCGCCGGACTCGGCAAGGCCTTCGACTTCGTGCGTCCGCCAGCCGCGGCCGCACGCACCATGCGCTCGCGCGCGACCTTGCGCGTGGCTGCGCTGCGCGAACGCGGCGTCGTCATTGCATGAACCAGCCGTGGCTGACGACCAGGCTCTGCCCGGTCAGCGCATTGGTCTCGAAGCCGGCCAGGAACAGCGCGCACTGGGCGACGTCATCGACGGTGGTGAATTCGCCGTCGACGGTTTCCTTCAGCATCACGTTCTTGATCACATCGGCTTCGGAAATGCCGAGTTCCTTCGCCTGCTCGGGAATCTGCTTCTCCACCAGCGGCGTACGCACGAAGCCGGGGCAGATCACGTTGGCGCGCACGCCATGTTCGGCACCTTCCTTCGCGACCACCTTGGCGAGGCCGACCAGGCCGTGCTTGGCGGCGACGTAGGGCGCCTTCAGCTTGGAGGCTTCCTTCGAATGCACCGAACCTATGTAGATGATCGAGCCGCCCTTGCCGCGCGCGTACATCGCCTGCAGGCAGGCGCGCGTGGTGAGGAAGGCGCCATCGAGGTGGATCGCGATGAGTTTCTTCCAGTCCGCGTAGGCGAACTTGTCGACCGGACTGACGATCTGGATACCCGCGTTGGAAACGAGGATGTCGACGTGGCCGAGCCGCTCGACCACTTCGGCGACGCCGGCGTCGACTTCCTGCTCGCTGGTCACGTCCATTTTTACGCCGATGGCCTTGGCGCCCTTGTCTTCGAGCTCTTTCGCCGTGGCGTTGGCCGCATCGAGGTTGATGTCGGCGATGGCGACTGCCGCGCCATTTTCCGCATAGACCTCGGCGATCCGCTTGCCGATGCCGCTGGCTGCACCGGTCACGATCGCTACTTTGCCGTCGAGTCGCATGATGTCTCCTGGGTGATTTTCTGCGCCGCTTTCCGCCGGCGCGCCTCGAACAAAAAGGCGCCGCTCGTTGCGGGGAGCGGCGCCGACTTCGGAGTGTTGAAGAAAAGCCCCGTTGTGTGACCCGCCAGTGACAGTTTAGTTCCGCATTGCAGCATTTTGTCAAAAAGCTTGAAAGTCCGCCGCCGCGGCGACCTTCCTGCCGCTGCTGGCGCTCAGCCGTCGCGCAAGGTCGCGCGCGGGTCGATGTCGAGATCCTTCAGCTTGCGATACAGGTGCGTGCGCTCCATGCCGACGGCCTTGGCCAGCTTGCCGACGCTGCCGCCGGCCTCGTTCAGTTGATGCAGCAGATAGGCGCGCTCGAACTGCTCGCGCGCCTCGCGCAGCGGCAGCGCGAAATCCACGCCGGGCGCCCGCGCGGCCTGTGGCGGAGCCACTGCCGCAGCATGGCCGAGCGCCAGTTCGACTTCGTCGAGGCCGACGTCGCTGGCACTGCCGAGCACGAGCAATCGCTGCACGAGGTTGCGCAGCTCGCGCAGGTTGCCGGGCCAGGCGTAGTGGCGCAGGCGGTTCTGCACCGCGACCGGGAAATTGCGGTAGGGCAGCTTGTCGCGATTGGCGAAATAGTCGGCGTGATAGCGCAGCAGCTCGGGGATGTCGTCGCCGCGTTCGCGCAGCGGCGGTACCGCCAGCGGCACCACCTTGAGCTGGTAGTAGAGCTCTTCGCGAAAGCGCCCGGCCGCCACCAGCGCCGCCAGATCCTGTGCACTGGCGGCAATCACGCGTGCGTCGATCGTGGCCGGCTCGTGGCCGCCGCAGCGGATCAGCGCGCGCCGCTCGATCACGCTGGACAGGCGCAGCTGCAATTCCGGATCGAGCTCGGCCACCTCGTCGAGGAACAGGGTGCCGCCATTGGCCTGTTCGATCAGCCCGTGCTGTATGCCGTTCACATCCTCGGCGCCGAACAGGGCGAGCGCCGCGTGTTCGCGCGCGATCGCCCCGGCCGCCACCGTCACGAACGGACCGTTGCGGCGCGAGCTGCGTTCGTGCAGCACACGCGCAAGCGTTTCCTTGCCGGTGCCGGGCTCGCCATGGATCAGCACGCCGGTGTCGTGCGCGGCGAGCTTGTCGAGCTGCGCGCGCAGTGCCTGCGTCGCGCGCCCGGACCCGACCAGTTCGACCGGCGCCGGCAGCTGGCGGCGCAGGCCCTCGTTCTCGCGCTGCAGGCGGCCGGCTTCCAGCGCATGCGATACGACCAGCAGCAGCTTGGCCAGCGAAATCGGCTTTTCGATGAAATCCCACGCGCCCAGCCGCGTCGCTTCGACCGCGGTCTCGACCGTGCCGTGGCCGCTGATCATGATCACCGGGCACGGCAGGCCGCCGCGCTCGTTCCATTCGCGCAGCAGGCTGATACCGTCGAGATCGGGCATCCATACGTCGAGCAGGACGACGTCCGGACGCTGGCGCCGGCGCGCCTCGCGCGCAGCCGCGGCCGACTCGGCGACATCGACGAGATAGCCTTCGTCGTCGAGGATGTCCTTGACGGTCTGCCGGATATCCGGCTCGTCGTCGACCACCAGCACGCGTGCGCCAGCCGTCATCTGCCACCTCATTGCGGATCGCTCGCGCACGCAGAAGGGCGCTCTGCGCGTTGCGAAAAAGAGACAGCGAGCATAGCGCAGGGCGGCGCCGCGGGAACAGCCAGAACGCTCAGAAATGTCGCAGGCGTGACCGGATCTGCAGTTTGCGCCAGAGATTGGCCGGCTTCGGCGCCAGTTCGCCGAGGCGCCCGGTCAACAGGTCGTCGACGGCGGCCAGAACGCGTTCGCTGGAACAGCCGTCGCGCCAGGGGTGGATCGCATCGGCGTACGCATCCAGTTCGGCACTCAACGCGGGCGACGGCGCGAACGCCTGCC
>DASWPR010000264.1:0-3666 GCA_036398455.1 Dokdonella sp. | reverse complement strand
TCCACCGCCTGATCGCCGAGCACCCTTTCGGCGCGCTGATTACCAACGGGCCGAACGGGCTCGATGCGAATCATTTGCCGTTCGAATTCGAAGCCCCGCCCGCGAAAGACAAATCTGATGCGGCGGCGGGTGAGACGCATGGCATCCTGCGCGCTCACGTCGCGCGCGCCAACCCGGTGTGGCAGGAAGCCGAAGCGAACCCCGAAGCGCTCGTGATCTTCCAGGGCCCGTCCGCGTATATCTCGCCGAACTGGTATCCGGGCAAGCATGAAATGCATCGGCAGGTGCCGACTTATAACTACATCGTGGTGCATGCGCAGGGCCGGATCGTCGTGCGCGACGACGAGTCGTTCCTGCGCGGCCTGGTCGCGCGCCTGACCCGCAAGATGGAAGCTGGCGAACCGGTGCCGTGGAAAATGGGCGATGCGCCCGCTGACTTCATCGCGCAGATGCTCGGCGCGATCGTCGGCATCGAGATCGAGGTGACGCAGCTGGTCGGCAAGTGGAAGCTCGGCCAGAACAAGGCTGCGGCCGACCGTCGCGGCGCGGCGGAAACCCTGCTGGCGCGCCCGGGGGATGAACAGCAGGCCGTCGGCCAAGGCCATGCTGGACGCGCCGCCAGCGTTCTGAGCGGGCACTTTGACCATGCATTGGTTGCTTTGAGGCGACCCTGCAATTCACTCTTGACCTTCCTATCATGGGAAGGTCAATACTGGCCTCATGATGCGGCCTGATGCCGCCACGAGCCCTGCCTGCCATGACCGAACTTGCCACCGCCCCGCGCCCCGCGGACACCGCCGATGCCGCGGACATTTCCGCCCACACCGCCGAACTCGACATCGGCGGCATGACTTGCGCCTCGTGTGCGATGCGCGTCGAAAAGGCGCTCGCCAAAGTGCCGGGCGTCGTGAGTGCTTCGGTGAATCTCGCGACCGAAACGGCGACCGTCGACCTGGACGGCGCAGCCACCGGCCCGGATGCGCTGATCGCCGCCGTCAGGAAAGCGGGCTATGAAGCGGCCCTGGTCGCACCGCCGGACACGCCCGCCTCTGCCAACGAGCCGGCCCCCGCCGACCGCAAGCGCGACCAGACCCGCCGCGAACTGGCGGCCGTGCTCGCCTCCGCCGTGCTGACGCTGCCGCTCATCGGCCCAATGGTCGGCGAATGGTTCGGTTTCCACGCGATGCTGTCGCCGTGGCTGCAATTCGCGCTCGCTTCGGTCGTGCAGTTCGTATTCGGCGCGCGCTTCTATCGCGCGGCCTTTCGTGCCGTGCGGGCGGGCGCCGGCAACATGGACTTGCTGGTGGCGCTCGGCACGTCGGCGGCGTATGGCATCAGCGTCTATGAACTGGCGACCCATCCCGGCGACATGATGCATCTGTATTTCGAAGCGTCGGCGGTCGTGATTATGCTGGTGCGCTTCGGCAAGTGGCTCGAAGCGCGCGCCAAGCGCCACACCACGGACGCCATCCGCGCCCTCAACGCGCTGCGCCCCGACCGCGCGCGCATTCGTGTCGGCACCGGCGAGCGGGACGTGCCGCTCGCGCAAGTACGGGTCGGCACGATCGTGATCGTGCGCCCCGGCGAACGCGTGCCGGTCGACGGTGCGGTGCTCGAAGGCCGCACGCATATCGACGAATCCCTGATCACCGGCGAAAGTCTGCCGGTGCCGAAGCAGGTAGCCGACGCAGTCACCGCCGGCTCGATCAACGGCGAAGGCGCGATTGCCGTGACGACCACGGCGATCGGCGCGGAGACGACACTTGCGCGCATCATCCGCCTCGTGGAAAGCGCGCAGGCCGAGAAGGCGCCGATCCAGCGCCTGGTGGACCGGGTCAGCGAAATCTTCGTGCCGGCGATCCTCGCCATTGCCGCGCTCACGCTGGCCGGCTGGCTGATCGCCGGCGCGGGCGGTGAAACGGCGATTCTGAACGCGGTCGCCGTGCTGGTGATCGCCTGCCCGTGCGCGCTCGGACTGGCCACGCCGGCGGCCATCATGGCCGGCACCGGCGTCGCCGCGCGGCGCGGTGTGCTGATCAAGGACGCCGAGGCATTGGAAACCGCGCATCGGGTGACGATTGTCGCGTTCGACAAGACCGGCACGCTGACGCTCGGCCAGCCGTCGGTGACCGCGTTCGAGCCGATCGGCGGCATCAGCCGCGGCGCGGCGCTGGCACTTGCCGCGGCGGTGCAGCGCAACAGCGATCATCCGCTGGCACGCGCGGTGGTCAAGGCGTATGAAGCGGAAGCGGAAGCGGAAGCGGCGGCGGCGGCGGCCGAGGCTGCCGACATGCCTGCGGCAATCGGTGAAGCCGTGGCCTCGCCCACTCGAACGCGCGCGCTGCACGCCAGCGCCGCGCGCGCCGTGGCGGGCCGGGGCGTCGAAGCGGACGTCGACGGCCGCACCCTCGCGTTGGGCAGCGGACGCTGGCTCGGCGAACTCGGGATTGAATTGCCGCCCGAATTCGCCGCGCGCGCCCGCGAGCTCGAAGCCGCCGGCAACACGGTTTCCTGGCTCATGCAGCGCGCTCCGCTAGCGCCGGTCGCACTGGCATTGATCGCTTTCGGCGATACCGTCAAACCCACGGCGCGCGCAGCCGTCGAACGGCTGGCGCAGATGGGCATTACGAGCGTGCTGGTCACCGGCGACAACCGGGGCAGCGCGGCGAGCGTCGCCCGGGCGCTCGGCATCGACGAATTCCATGCGGACGTGCTGCCCGAAGACAAAGCCCGTGTCATCCGCGACCTGAAAATTCGCAGCGCCGGCATCGTGGCGATGGCGGGCGACGGCATCAACGACGCTCCCGCGCTCGCTGCCGCCGACATCGGCATCGCGATGGCGACCGGCACCGACGTCGCCATGCACGCGGCCGGCATCACGCTGATGCGCGGCGATCCGGCGCTGGTGGCCGACGCCATCGACATCTCGCGCAGAACGTGGCGCAAGATCCGGCAGAACCTGTTCTGGGCCTTCGTCTACAACCTGATCGGCATTCCGCTGGCCGCCTTCGGCTTGCTGAACCCGATGCTCGCCGGCGCGGCGATGGCCTTTTCGAGCGTCAGCGTGGTCACCAATGCGCTGCTGCTGCGCACCTGGCGAGGTGCGCAGAATGGTTCGGGGCGCTAGGCGAGTGCGCGCCGAAACACCCCACGGGTGACGCGGTTATTACGAAGTGCTTTCAAATCCCTAAAGAAGGCGGACGCAGCGGCCGTAAACCAGCCATCGATGCCGGCCATGCCCACGCATGGCCCATGCATCCCGCTCGTGCTCTCTTACTCCGCAATCGCTCATGGAATTTCTCTCTTTGCGCCGCGCCAGCGTCGGCGCGCGGCTCGCCATTCTTTCGTGCGCGCTGGTGGCGTTGATCTTCGCCGCGTTCACGTGGGCACTCACCCGCACCGCCGGCAAGCAGATCAGCGACCAGGTGCTCGAACGCATCGCGGACAAAGACCGTTCGATCGCCGCGATGATCAAACTGTTCGACAAGGCCTTGTCGAACGAAGTCGACCGCTCGATGTCGCTGTTCGCGAGTTTCCTGCCCACCGGCTACACGCTCGACGAGACCCAGAAGGTCGACATCGGCGGCGTCGCCACGCCGACCATCAAGGCGGGCGACAAAGTCCTGAACATGGACTTTTCCATTCCCGATCTGTTTCTCGAACGCA
>DASWPR010000263.1:0-3581 GCA_036398455.1 Dokdonella sp. | reverse complement strand
CCCGACTATGCCTTCATCCAATGCCACTCCTGATGCGCCCCGGCCGCCGCTCGCCGGTGCCGCCGCGCTGAGCGTCAACGCGCTCAGCGAGCGTCTCGTCAGCCGTCTGGTCGACGACGCCGCGCGCTTCGGCGCGGCCGTCAGCCACGCGCAAAACGGCACCGTGCTGGTCGACGCGGGCGTCATGGCGCCCGGCAGCGTCGCGGCAGGCGTGCTGATCGCGCGCATCTGCATGGGCGGACTCGGTCACGTCACCGTGCGCGAAAACCTGGATGCGCAGCCGCTGTGGCCCAGCATGATCGAAGTGCGCACCTCGTGGCCCGTGCTGGCCTGCCTCGGCAGCCAGTATGCCGGCTGGAGCCTGTCGGCGACCAAGGAACAGACCGGCGGCAAGAAGTTCTTCTCGCTCGGCTCGGGACCGGCGCGCGCGCTGGCCGTGAAGGAACCGCTGTTCGCCGAACTCGGCTATCGCGACACGCATGAGCGCGGCGTGCTGATGCTGGAGGTCGACCGTCTGCCGCCGCAGGTCGTGATCGACAAGGTGCTGCACGACTGCGGCCTCGCGCCCGAGCGGCTGACGCTTGTCACCACGCCGACACACTCTGTCGCGGGAACGGTACAGGTGGTGGCGCGCGTGGTCGAAGTTGCGTTGCACAAAACGCATGTGCTCGGCGTCGCGCTGGACGAAGTGGTGGAAGGCGGCGGTTCGGCGCCGCTGCCGCCGCCCGCGCCGGACGGCATTCAGGCAATGGGGCGCACCAACGACGCGATCCTGTACGGCGGCCGCGTGCATCTCACCGTGAAGCACGATGCAGTGGCCAGACGGCTCGCCGCGGAACTGCCCGCTTCCACTTCGCGCGATTACGGCCGCCCGTTCGCCGACATCTTCACGTCGTTCAATTACGACTTCTATCAGATCGATCCCGCGCTGTTCGCTCCGGCCGAAGTGTGGGTGAGCAGCCTTGAAAGCGGCGCGACGTATCACGGCGGGCGCGTCGACACGGCGTTGCTGCATGACCAATGGAGCGGCAAGCCATGAGTTTCCCCGTGCCCGGCGCAGAGCCCGCCGATCCGCGAGCGACCCTGCGCATTGCGATCATGACCGACGAAACGGGCTGGCACACCGGCCGCCTGAAAAAGGCCTTCCGCGCGCGCGGCGCGCAGGCGCGCTGTATCGATCTGGCGGACTGCCGGATCGATACCACATGGGAGCCGCACGGGCTGGTGCTGCCGGGCTTCGGCCGCACGCTGCCGGACGCGGTTTTCGTGCGCGGCATTGCCGGCGGCACCTTCGAGCAGGTCACGTTGCGGCTGGGTATCCTGCATGCGCTGCGCGAGTCCGGTGTGCCGGTGTACAACGACGCGCGCGCGATCGAACGCAGCGTCGATAAATCGATGACGAGTTTTCTGCTGCATCGCAACGGCGTACCGACGCCCGCGACATGGGCCGGCGAATCCGCGGCGTTTGCGCAGCGCGTGCTGATGCGCGAGGCGGCGGCCGGACGCCAGGTCGTGCTCAAGCCGCTGTTCGGCTCGCAGGGCCAAGGGCTCAAACGGCTCGGCGCGGGCGGCGCCCACCCCGGCGCGCTGGCGCCTCTGCCTTCGCTCAAAGCGTATCGGCAGGTGGCGTATCTGCAGCGCTATATCGAAGGCGGCCGGCCGGGTTTCGACTGGCGCGTGCTGGTGATCGGCGGCCGTGCCGTGGCGGCGATGCGGCGCGTCGGCGGCAAGGGCTGGATTCATAACTTCGCGCAAGGCGCCGCGTGCGAAGCCGCCGAACTCGATCTGCCGCTCGCGCAAACCGCGGTGCGGGCCACGGAAGCACTCGGACTCGACTATGCGGGCGTCGACCTGATCCCCGATCCACGCGACGCCGCCCGGCCGCTCGTGCTCGAAGTCAATGGCGTGGCGGCATGGCGCGGCCTGCAATCGGTCACGTCGATCGATATCGCGGCGGCGCTCGCCGACGACCTGCTCCTGCGCAAGCTGCCCGCACAGCGCCGCGCCCTCAGCGAGTCCGCTGAAACCCGCGAGGCCGCCGTCGTGGCGTTGCACGGACGTCATGGCTGAGCCGCCCGGTTGCGCCGCGTTCGAGCAGGTTCACGCCGCTTTCCTCGCGGCCTGCCGGCTCGATGTGGAAACGCCCAAGCCGGGCAACGTCAGCGTGCAAAGCGCCGGGCACGGCATGCGCGCAACCCAGTTCATCGCCAGCTCGGAAGTGGCCGTCGACGCGCTGCTCACACGCGGCGCACCGGTGGGTCAACGCGTGCTCGATGCGGTCACCCGCACGCGCGACGCGGTCGGCTGCAACACGAACCTCGGCATTCTGCTGCTGGTCGCCCCGCTCGCGGCGGCGCTGGAGGACACCGCGCGCCCGCTGTCGGCCGACGCCTGGCGCGTGGCGACGGAGCGCGTGCTCAAGCGGCTCGATATCGACGACGCGCGCCTCGCGTACCGCGCGACTGCGCTCGCCAATCCCGGCGGTCTCGGCGAGGCCCCCGAGCAGCCGGTTCACAGCGCGCCCACGGTCAACCTGCGCGATGCGATGACGCTCGCCGCCGGGCGCGACAGCATTGCCCGCCAATACGCGGAAGGCTTTCGCGACATCTTCGAAACCGGTCTCGGCGCGTTTCGCGAAATGCCCGCCGATCAGCCGCGAAGCGCCACGCTCAATGTGTTTCTCACCTTCCTCGCCAATTGGCCCGACTCTCACATTGTGCGTAAGCAGGGGATCGCCGTGGCGCAGAGTGTCACGCTTGCGGCACGCGAACGCCACGCGCAATGGCGCCACGCCCTCGCGCAAAACCGCCTTGATGCAGCAGCGCAAGCGCTCGATGCATGGGACGCCGAACTGAAGGCGAGCGCGATCAACCCCGGCACCAGCGCGGACCTGACCGTGGCCACGCTGTTCGTCGCCGGCTGCCTCGCGCCTGCCTGCAATGCCGGCCCGATCCCGCCGCGGGCACGCGAACCGCGCACTGGCACGGATCCTGTTAGTTAGTGCCACCGTGCACCAACCGGCCGCCCGGCGATCGGGCAACAGGATCGTCACCGGCGGCATGTCAGTCAGCAAGTCCGTATTCCACTCATCGGAGGAACAGAATGGCCAAGATCAATCGCGTCCTGATAGGAGAGTCGCTCGTCGGCGACGGCAACGAGGTCGCACACATCGACTTGCTGATCGGACCGCGCGGTTCGGCTGCGGAAACCGCATTCTGCAATGCGCTCACCAATAATAAGGATGGCTTCACATCGCTGCTCGCCGTCATCGCGCCGAACCTCCTCACCAAGCCGAACACGATCCTGTTCAACAAGGTCACCATCAAGGGCGCCAAACAGGCGGTGCAGATGTTCGGTCCCGCGCAGCATGCCGTGGCGCTCGCTGTCGCGGACAGCGTCGAGGACGGCACGATTCCGAAAGACGAGGCGGACGACCTGTTCCTGTGCGTCGGCGTCTTCATTCACTGGCAGGCGGACGACGACAAGAAGATTCAGGAGTTCAACTACAAGGCCACGCGCGAGGCGATCCAGCGCGCTGTCGCCGGCGAGCCGAGTGCCGCGGAGGTGGTGGCGAAAAAGGG
>DASWPR010000262.1:0-12416 GCA_036398455.1 Dokdonella sp. | reverse complement strand
ATTCATCGGATATCTCCTGGCTTCGCGTCGCGCAGATCCTCGCGATCGCCGTGGCTGCGCGGCGCGGAAACGACGAGGAAATGCACATCGGCTGCGGATTCGTTGCGGAAGCGGTGGGCCGCGCCCGGCGGCACGTGCAGGCCCTGCGCGGCGCACACGGCATGACGGACGCCATCCACTTCGATGACCGCCTCGCCTTCGAGCACGTAGAAGAACTGGCGCGAGCGCGCGTGCCGGTGCGGCGTCTCGGCGGCGCCCGCCGGGACACGCTCGCGGATCACGCTGAGATCATCGCGCTTGAGCAGGTGCCAGCCATCGCAGACGCCGCCCCAGACGTAGTGTTCGGCCGCGTCGATCGCGATCGCAGCGGTCGCGCTCATGCATCGACCCCGCCCGAGGGAATGCGCTGGTCCAGCAACGCCTCGATGCGCTCGCGCAGGTCGGCCTGTGCGAGCCCGGCGAACACGCTGCGGCAGAACGCGCCGATCAGCAGGCTGCGCGCGGCTTCCAACGGCAGTCCGCGCGAGCGCAGATAGAACAGCGCGTGCTCGTCGAGCTGGCCGACCGTCGCGCCGTGCGCGGCCTTCACTTCGTCGGCGTAGATTTCGAGCACCGGCTGCGTATCGATTTCGGCGTGCGGCGACAGCAGAAGATTCTTGTTGCTGAGCTGCGCGTCGGCGCCATCGGCACCGGCTGCGACCGTGATCGCGCCATGAAAGATGCCGCGCGAGCGCTGGTCGGCGACGCCGCGCCAGACGATGTCGCAGGCGGTGTCGCGCGCGACGTGCCGCACATCGAGATGGACGTCGGCATGCTGGCGGCCGCGCAGTGCGAATACGCCGTGCGAATCGAAGCGCGACTGCGCACCGGCAAGTCCGGCGCCGATATCGAAGCGTTGCAGGCGGCCGCCGAGAATCGCGTGGGTGGTCGCATAGGCGGCGGCGTCCGCGATCGCAGCTTGCGTACGCCGATACAAGGATGTCGAATCGGGCAGATCGCTCAGCGTGATCATTTGAACGTTGGCCCGGGCGGACACATGGATGTCCGAAACCAGCGCGCCGAGCACATCGGCGCCCGCCTCGCCGACATGCTGTTCGATGATGCTGGCGCTGCCGCCGAGCACATGGAGTTCGCTGGTCGCCTGCCAGCGGCTCGGCTGTGTGGTCGGCACGTTCGCATAGACCAGGTGCACCGGGCCCGCGAAGGCGGCAGCGATCGTCAGCAGCAGGCGCTGATCGGCCGCATGTGCGACCGTCAGCGCATCGCCGAGACGGCTCAGGTCGGAGTACGCGGGCGAATACGCGCCATTGACGAACACCAGCCGGCGTCCCGCGGTCTGCGGCCATTCGAATTGCGCGCGCAGCGGCGCCGACAGCGTCGCCTGCGCGTCGGCGTCGACGAAGGCCTGCTGCGACAGCGCGCGCAGCGCCGCCTTGCTGTAGCGCCAGGATTCCTCGCGCTCGCGCGCGTCGCCGCTGCCGTAGCTGTCGAGAAGGGCCGCGTTCACTAGGCCGCTCCGGCCAGCTTGCGCTCGGCGATCCAGGCGTAGCCGTGTTCTTCCAGGCGATGCGCGAGCGACTTGTCGCCGCTCTCGACGATACGACCGTCGGCCAGCACGTGCACGACGTCGGGCACGATGTAGTCGAGCAGGCGCTGGTAGTGCGTGATCACGACGAAGGCGCGCTCCGGCGCGCGCATCGCGTTGACGCCGTCGGCGACCATCTTCAGCGCGTCGATGTCGAGGCCGGAATCGGTCTCGTCGAGGATCGCGAGCTTCGGCTCCAGCAGGGCCATCTGGAAGATCTCGTTGCGCTTCTTCTCGCCGCCGGAAAAGCCTTCGTTGACGGCGCGATGCAGCAATTCATCCTTCAGATGCAGCACGGCGAGCTTCTCGCGCACGCGCTTCAGGAACTGCATCGAATCGAGTTCGGCCTCGCCACGCTGCTTGCGCTGTGCATTCAGCGCGGCGCGCAGGAAATAGGTGTTGTTGACGCCGGGAATCTCGACCGGGTACTGGAATGCGAGGAACACGCCGGCGGCGGCGCGCTGCTCCGGCTCGAGTGCGAGCAAGGGCCTGCCGTCGAACTCGATCGTGCCCTGGGTGACCTCGTAGCCCTCGCGTCCCGCCAGCACGTTGCCGAGCGTCGACTTGCCGGCGCCGTTCGGCCCCATGATCGCGTGGACTTCGCCCGCATTCACCGTCAGCGAAATGCCCTTGAGGATTTCCTTGCCGGCGACGCGGACATGGAGGTTTTCGATCTTCAGCATGGATAGAGAACTTTTGTCTGTCGGAGGTGGATTTGAAGCATGGCCCGGAGGGCGAACCGTCAGCGGCGCGCCTGCGCTTCTGCCTGCGCGCGCTCGGGTGCGATCTCGCAATACCTGGGCTCATCGCCGGCCTGGCCCGGATGCCGCACCATGTCGCAGTCGAGACGGATCATCGATTTCCTGCCGTCGACGAGTTCGACCGGATAAAGCCGGGTCACCGCATCGCCGCGGATGCCGAGCTCCAGCCATTGCACCGGGTACTTGATCGCATGCGTATCCGTATCAACGCCGTCCGCGCGCTGCGGCTGCACCGCACCCAAGGTGGGAAGGTAGAAGCGCCCGTCGAAGTCGGCGTAGGCGCACTGCCGGATCTCGGTGCCGGCACTGCGCAGGCACACGTTGGCCGAAGCCATCGGCTGACCTGCGCGGGTCAGGCGACCGATGATTCCGGGCGCGTACTTCGGCCCGTCCGCATCCGCCGCAGCGGCGTTCACGCCGGTGACAAACAGCAGCGCAAGAACGATCGACGATTTCATCCGACGGCTCCTTCCAGCGATACCTCGAGCAGCTTCTTCGCCTCCACCGCGAACTCCATCGGCAATTCCTTGAACACCTGCTTGCAGAAACCGTCGACGATCATCGAGACGGCGTCTTCCTCGCCGATGCCGCGGCTGCGGCAGTAGAACAGCTGGTCGTCGGAGATCTTCGAGGTGGTCGCCTCGTGCTCGACGATCGCCCCGGGGTTCTTCACCTCGATGTAGGGGAACGTGTGCGCGCCGCAGCGCTTGCCGATCAGCAGCGAATCGCATTGCGTGTGGTTGCGCGCGCCTTCGGCGCCCTTCTCCACCTTGACGAGGCCGCGATACGTGTTCTGTCCACGGCCGGCGCTGATGCCCTTGGCGACGATCTTCGACTTGGTGTTCCTGCCGATGTGGATCATCTTGGTGCCGGTGTCGGCCTGCTGGCGATGATGCGTCAGTGCGACCGAATTGAACTCGCCGACCGAATCGTCGCCGCGCAGGATGCAGCTCGGATATTTCCAGGTGATCGCCGAACCCGTCTCGACCTGGGTCCAGGAAATCTTGCTGCGCGCGCCGCGGCAGTCGCCGCGCTTGGTCACGAAATTGTAGATGCCGCCGACGCCGTTCTCGTCGCCCGGATACCAGTTCTGCACGGTCGAATACTTGATGCTCGCATCGTCCAGCGCGACCAGCTCGACCACCGCCGCGTGCAGCTGGTTCTCGTCGCGCATCGGCGCCGTGCAGCCTTCCAGATACGACACGCTGGCGCCTTCCTCGGCGATCAGCAAGGTGCGTTCGAACTGGCCGGTGTCGCGCGCGTTGATGCGGAAATACGTGCTCAGCTCCATCGGGCAGCGCACGCCTTTCGGCACGAACACGAAACTGCCGTCGGAGAACACCGCCGAATTCAGCGCGGCGAAATAGTTGTCGCCGGTCGGCACGACACTGCCGAGATACTTGCGCACCAGGTCCGGGTGTTCGCGGATCGCTTCGGAAATGGAACCAAAGATCACCCCGGCTTCGGCCAGTTCCTTGCGAAACGTGGTGCCGACCGAGACCGAATCGAACACCGCATCGACCGCCACGCCGGCGAGGCGCGCGCGCTCGTGCAGCGGCACGCCGAGCTTGTCGTAGGTTTCCAGCAGCTTGGGATCGACCTCGGCCAGCGACTTCGGCCGATTCTTCGGCTGCGAAAAATAACTGATGGCCTGGAAATCGATCGGCGCGATGTCGAGCTTGGCCCAGTGCGGCGGCGTCATCGTCAGCCAGTGGCGATAGGCCTTGAGACGCCACTCGGTCATCCATTCCGGCTCGTTCTTGCGTGCCGAAATCGCGCACACGACGTCCTCGCTCAAGCCCGGCGGCAGGCTCTCGCTTTCGATATCGGTGACGAAGCCGGCCTCGTAGCGACGATTCATCGCTGCGACGACGGCCTCGTTGCCGGCCGGCACCGGCTCGCGTTCGCGCAGTTCGTGTTCCATCTGGATTCGTTCGGTGGCCATGACGATAAGGGCTGCCTGAGGATTCAAGCCGTCGCGACGCGCAACGGGATCGCGGCACCGCGTCGTGGCGGCGGCTTGACCATGTCGGCCAGGCTGACGCCAGCGAGCGCGCCGGCGATCGCCTGGTTGATGCGCTGCCAGTTGACGCGTACGCCGCAATGCGATTCGTGCCCGCAACTGCCGGCGTGCGCACTGCATTCGGTCATCCCGATCGGGCCTTCCATCGCGGTCACGATGTCGGCGATCGAGATCTTCTCGGGCACACGGGCGAGCCGGTAGCCGCCATTGATGCCGCGCGTCGATGCGACCAGTTCGGCCTGCGCGAGCTGTTTCAGCAGCTTGCTCACCGTCGGCACTTCCAGGTGCGCGCGTTCGGCCAGCACCTGCGCGCTGAGCACGCCGTCGCCGGCGGCGAGGCAGGCCATCACGACGGTGGCGTAGTCGGTGAGTTTACTGACGCGAAGCATGGGTTGCGGACGGGCAGGCCGGCGGCTAATTGGGACCGAAATAGTACTATTTAGCGCCGCTGCGGTCAAACCGCACCGGGCCCGCTAAACTGGCGCCGGATTTCCTGCAGGAACGAGCTTGGTGCAGACGCATGACCGCCGGGACGCCTTGACGCGTTTCGCCGAACGCGAGTTCGCCGCCGCCGGCCTCGTCATCGAGCCGGCGTCGGCCGATGCGAGTTTCCGCAGCTACTGGCGCGCGACCGACTCAACCGGAACCACCCGCGTCATCATGGATGCGCCGCCGGCGCAGGAAAACATCGGTCCCTGGCTGGAAATCGGTTCCAGGCTGCGCAGCGTCGGGCTGCACACGCCGGAGGTGCTCGCGGTCGACCGCGAGCAAGGGTTCATCCTGATGGAGGATCTCGGCGCACGCGCCTACCTGCCGGAATTGAACGCCCACACGGTCGACGCGTTGTACGCGGATGCACTGGATGCCCTGCTGCGCATGCAGACGAAGGCCGATCCGCGCGCGCTGCCGGTGTTCGACGACGCCTTCCTGCGCATGGAGCTGGAACTGCTGCCGCAGTGGTTCCTGCAGCGGCATCTCGGTCTCGCCATCGACGGCGCCGAACGGGCGGTCATCGACGCCGCGTTTTCCGCGCTCATCGGCACGATGCGCGCACAGCCGCAGGGATTCATGCATCGCGATTTCCACAGCCGCAACCTCATGCTCGTCGAGCACGCTCAATCGAGCGGCGCCGCGGATGCGCTGCCGAATCCGGGCATCATCGATTTCCAGGGCGCCGTGATCGGCCCGATCACCTACGACATCGCCTCGCTGCTGCGCGACTGCTACATCGCCTGGGAGCCGGAGCGCGTCGAGGGCTGGCTCGAGAATTATCGGCAGCGCGCCGCGGGCGCTCACCTGATCGACGCGCAGGTCGATGCCGCACAGTTCCGCCGCTGGTTCGACCTGACCGGCCTGCAGCGTCATTTGAAAGTGCTCGGCCTGTTCTGCCGGCTGTGGTACCGCGACGGCAAGGTGCAGTACCTCGCCGACCTGCCGCTGGTGTGGCGCTATGTGATCACGGTTGCGCGCAGCTACCACGACCTTGCACCGCTGGCGGACCTGCTCGAACGCGCGCTCGGTACGCGCGACATCACGCAGCCGGCCGGCGCGGCCGCATGACGATCCGCTACGCGCTGATCTTCGCGGCCGGCCGCGGCGAACGCATGCGCCCGCTCACCGACGCGACGCCGAAGCCGCTGCTCGAAGCCGGCGGCCAGCGGCTGATCGAGCATCACCTGGAAAAGCTCGCGGCGGCCGGCGTCGACCACATCGTGATCAACACGTCGCATCTCGCCGAGCAGTTCCCGGCCGTGCTCGGCGACGGTTCGCGCTGGGGCGTTTCGATCCGCTACAGCGACGAAGGCGCGCAGCCGCTGGAGACCGGCGGCGGCATGTTGCGCGCGTTGCCGCTGCTCGGCACGGCGCCGTTCATCGCGGTCAGTGCGGATATCGTCAGCGATGTCGACTACGCCGCATTGCCGCCACAGCCAGCGGGCCTGGCGCACCTGGTGATGGTGCCGAATCCACCGTTCCATGCACGCGGCGATTTCTGGCTCGATGGGACGCGGCTCAACGAAGAAGGCGCCGGCACCCGCCTGACCTTCGGCAATATCGGCGTGTACCGGCGCGAACTCGTCGCGGCCGAGGCCGATGGCTGCTTCAAGCTGCTGCCGATGTACCAGCGCGCCATGCGCGAAGGGCGCCTCGGCGGCGAACGCTACGACGGCCGCTGGTGCAACATCGGTACGCCGCAGCAGCTGGCCGAACTCGCCGCGCAGCGCGCTCGCCCCGCGTAGGCACCCGCGCCTAGAGCGAGTCGCCCATCAGCGTGCGCAGGAAAGGAATCGTCACGCGCCGCTGCGCGGCCAGCGAGGCGCGATCGATGCGATCGAGCACGCTCAGCAGCGAGCCGAGGTCGCGCCGGCCGCGCGCGAACAGCCAGTCGAGCACTCCCTCGTCGAGTTCGATGCCGCGCGCGTGTGCCCGTTCGCGCAGCAATGCGCGGCGCGCCGCTTCGTCGAGCGGCTTCAGCGCAACCTGCGTGCAGGCGGACAGGCGCGAAACGAGATCGGGCAGACCGATGCCGATCTGAGCCGGCGCCGCGCTCGCGGCGAACAGCAGCGTCGTCTGCTCGGCGCGACAACGGTTGTAGAGATCGAACAGCGCATGCTCGGCCTCGCGCTCGCCGGCGATCGCATCGAGGTCGTCGATCGCCAGCAGGGTGCTGCCGCCAAAGCCGCGGATCGCCGCGGATCGCGGCGCCGGCAGTGCCGCCAGCGACAAGTACTGTGCGCTGCGCTCGCTCGCGTTGGCGTCGGCGCACGCGGCGATCAGCAGATGCGTACGGCCGCTGCCGGAGGGCCCGGCGACGTACACCCACGACGCATCCGCGCCGCGCGCGACCGCACGCAACAGGTCGACCGCCGTGCCGTTGCCCGCCGCGACGAAGCTTTCGAATCGCTGGTGCGCCGGCCAGCGCAGCGCGAGCGGCAACTGGCCCGTCATGGCTCCGCGGGCGGCTTGACGATGACGTTCGCGGCGCGCTCGACGATCAGCGTCGACGGCGCGGCGATCACGCCGTCGTCATCCGGCACGATGATGGTCGGCTCCGCGCGCGTGTTGTACAGCTCGCTGTCGGTGTAGCGTTCGTGCAGATAGCGCAGCAGCACCATCACCACCGACGCCACCGGCAGCGCCAGCAGCACACCGAGGAAGCCGAACAGTTCGCCGCCGGCGAGCACGGCGAAGATCACCGCGACCGGATGCAGGCCGATCTTCTCGCCGACCAGGCGCGGCACCAGCACGTAGCCCTCGAGCGTCTGCCCGACCACGAACACGCCGAGCACCAGCAGCACGTGGAACCAGTCCTGGTACTGCACCAGCGCGGCGATCACGCCCATCACGATGCCGGTGATCGCACCGAGATACGGCACGAAACTGATCAGTCCGGCGACCATGCCGATCAGCGGGCCGACGCTGACGCCGACCAGCCACAGCGACACGCCGTAGAACACGCCGAGCGCGACCATCACGCTGAGCTGGCCGCGCAGGAACGCGCCGAGCACGTCGTCGGACTCGCGCGCCAGGCGCATGACCACCGGCTCGACCGAACGCGGAATCAGCACGCGCAGGCGCGCGACGAGCACGTCCCAGTCGCGCAGCAGATAGAACGCGACGACCGGAATCATGACCAGGTTCAAGATCCAGCCGACCACCGCCATGCCGGACTTGGACACGCGCGCAATCGCGCTGGCGGCGAAACCGCCGGCTTCTTTCCAGTTCGCCTGCAGCGCGTCGATGATCTTCTGCGTATCGAGGATGTCCGGCGAAATGCCGAAGCGCTCCTGCAGCCAGGGCGTCGCTCGCGTCTGGAACCAGTCGACCCAGATCGGCAGCTGGGTCAGGAAATTGCCGATCTGGCGTTCGATGAAAGGCACCAGCACCAGAAAGATCGCAACGACGACCACCAGCACGACGAGGAACACGACGCTCACCGCAAGGCCGCGCCCGATGCGCGGTTCGAGCCGGTCGACGACCGGATCGAGCAGATAGGCGAACAGCGCGGCGGCGACGAACGGCATCAGTACCGGCGCCAGCAGATAGAGAATGGCGCCGAGCACGCCGAGCAGGATCAGCCACTGCCAGCGCAGGTCCAGACCGCGATGATGGATGGTGTCGTTCACTGCCGGCTTCCCTCGCGCGCCTGTCCCGCGCGGCGCGCGCGGTTGCCCCAGATGACCATGTAATGCAGGCCGCTGGCAAGCGTGCACGCCGCGGTGAACACGATCAGGCCCGAGTGCAGCATCGGCGCCAGCGGCATCCAGCTGGACAAGCGCAGCAGTTCGATCAGCACGAAGGCGATCTGCACCAGCGTCGTCCACTTCGACAACTGGCTCGGCGACGCATCGAAGCGGCCGATCAGCAGGTGATAGGCGGTCGCGCCGGCAACGATCACCAGATCGCGACCGACCACGACGATCGCCAACCACGCGGGAATGGCGCCGACCATGGCCAACGTGATGAAGGTCGCCGTCAGCAGCAGCTTGTCGGCGATCGGATCGAGCATGCCGCCGATCCAGCTCTGCCAGCCGAAATGCTTGGCGAGGAAGCCGTCGACGGCGTCGCTGAAGCCGGCGACCGCAGCCACCAGCAGCGCACCGTCGTAGCGCGCATCGAGGATCAACCAGCACAGCGGCACCACCAGCAGGATGCGCAGAGCGGTGATCAGGTTGGGAAGATGGCGCAGCATCGCTGCCAGCGGGCCGTCGGGCTCGTCACGGACTCAAGGCGAGCGTTGCATCGATGCCGTCGGTCCTGGCCGACGCAGCGATGATGCCGAGCGTGCGCTCCATACCGACCGCGTCGAGGAACTTCGGCAGATCGGTCGCCAGCGACAGCTTCACCAGGATGCCGTCGTCGTGCGCCGCGACCGGCTGCGCGCTGCGCACGAAGTTGCTGCGCCCGAGGTAACCAATCACGCGTGCGTAGTCGTTCGCGTTGCGGATGCCGCCGATCCACACGGTCGCCTCGCTCGGCGCCTCCGCAGCGGCGGCGGCGTCGACGCTGCCCGCGCCGATGCCGAGCTTGCGCAGCAGCTGGTCGACCGCGTTGCTGTCGAACTGCGCGACCAGGGTCATCCTGGCGCTACCGTCGTCGCCGTTGCCGGGATTGCGCCGGTACTGGTACTGCAGCACGTAGCGTTCCGCCTGCGCGACTGCCCTGGACACATCGGAACGCGCGAGCACGCCGGAGTCGCCGGTCTGCGCGATCACCACGTTCGCCAGCGCGGTCTTCAGCGCTTCGCTGCGTTCCGCGTCGGACTGCGAGTTGACCGGCGCCTCGCCGGTGTACGAACCCGGCGCAGCCAGGCCCGCCAGCGGGACGAGCAGCAGCAGGGCGAATCCGAGCAGGCGCAGCGGGAAACGGGGTTGCACGTTCGTAGTCCGTTACATCAGGGGTGGGCGCAAGTCTGCCCAAAGCCCGCCGGTACGTCCATGGCGCGGCGGGCGCGGGCAGGCCGGGTGCTATCATGCGCGCCCCCGAAAAACAGCGTCCGCCCATGTCCGCCGACCTCGAATCCCTCAGTTACCGCGCCGCCGGTGTCGACATCGACGCGGGCAACGAAGTCGTCGAGCGGATCAAGCCGCTGGTCAAGCGCACGTTCCGGCCCGAAGTGATGGCCGGCCTCGGCGGCTTCGGCGCCTTGTTCGAACTGGGCGGACGCTACAAGGAGCCGGTGCTGGTCTCCGGCACCGACGGCGTCGGCACCAAGCTGAAGCTCGCGCAGACGCTGGGACGGCACGACACCATCGGCATCGACCTCGTCGGCATGTGCGTCAACGACGTGCGCGTGCAGGGCGCCGAGTCGCTGTTCTTTCTCGACTACTTCGCCACCGGCAAGCTCGACGTCGACACCACCGTCAGCGTCGTCGGCGGCATCGCCAAGGGCTGCGAGCTGGCCGGTTGCGCGCTGATCGGCGGCGAGACCGCCGAAATGCCGGACATGTACCCGCCCGGCGAATACGACCTCGCCGGCTTCTGCGTCGGCGCGGTGGAGAAATCCGCGCTGATCGACGGCAGCGCGATCCAGGCCGGCGACGCGATCATCGGCGTCGCCAGCAGCGGCGCGCATTCGAACGGCTATTCGCTGATCCGCAAGATCGTCGCACGCGCCGGCGCCACGCCGGACAACGGCGGTTTCGACCTCGACCTCGGCGGCGTCAAGCTGGCCGACGCGCTGATGGCGCCGACGACGATCTACGTCAAGCCGATCCTGCAGCTGCTGAAGCAGCAGCCGGTGCACGGCATGGCGCACATCACTGGCGGCGGTCTCAAGGAAAACATCATCCGCGTGGTGCCCGACGCACTCGGCATCGCGCTCGACAGCAGCACCTGGTCGATGCCGGGGCTGTTCGACTGGCTGCAGCGCGAAGGCCGCGTCGCGCGCGAAGAAATGTGGCGCACGTTCAACTGCGGCATCGGCTACACGCTGATCGTGGCGCCGTCCGCAGCCGCCACGACGATTGCGGCGCTGAAAGCGCTCGGCCTGGATGCGGTCGCGATCGGCGAGGTTGTCGCAGCGAGCGGCGACGAGCGCGTGCATATCGCCTGATGGCGGCACTCCGATGAGCGCACGGCTGCGCGTTGCCGTTCTCGCCTCCGGCCGCGGCTCCAACCTGCAGGCATTGGTCGACGCCGGCGTCGGCAAGCGCCTGCCGATCGAGATCGTTCTGGTCGCGAGCGACAGGATTCAAGCGTATGCGCTGCAGCGGGCGTCGCACGCCGGCATCGCGACGTTCGCGCTCGACCCCAAGGCATACCGGCATCGCGCGGCGTTCGATGCCGACCTGTTTGCGCGAATCGCGACCTGTCAGCCGGCCTTGATCGTGCTCGCCGGCTTCATGCGCATTCTCGACCCGGCCGCGCTCGCGCCCTGGATCGGCCGCATCATCAACATCCACCCCTCCCTGCTGCCGAAGTACCGCGGCCTGCACACGCATCAACGCGCGCTCGAAGCCGGCGACAGCGTGCACGGCGCCAGCGTGCACTACGTCACCGCCGAACTCGACGGCGGCCCGACCATCGCGCAGGCGGAAATTCCGGTCCTGCCCGACGATACGCCGCAGACGCTGGCGGAACGGCTGCTCGCGCAGGAACATCGCCTGCTCGTCGCCAGCGTCGCATTGATCGCGGCGGAACGCATCGCGCTGGGCGACTCCGGTGTCGTCTTCGACCAAACGCCGCTCGCTGCGCCTTTGCGACTGCGCGCCGACGGCTCGCTCGCGTGAGCAGTCGTTCAGCCGCCGGCGGCGACACTGCGGCACCGTTTTGTGGAATCCGTTGATGAGAACCCTGCTCGCCGCCCTCGTCCTGAACCTCGTCGCACTCGCGCCGGCGCTTGCCGCCGAACCGGCCTTGAAGCCCTTCCACGCCGAATACGCGACCCTGCAGAACGACAGCGAACTCGGCCGCACCACCCTCGATCTGCACGACAACGGCGATGGCAGCTGGACCTTGCGCAGCGAGACGAACGGAACGGCCGGCCTCGCCAAGATCGCCGGCATCCATATCGTCGAGACGTCGCGCTTCCGCTGGCAGAACGGCCGCCCGCTCGCGCTCGCCTACGACTACAAGCAGGACGGTGCCTTCAAGCAGCGCACGCGGCGGGCTGAATTCGACTGGAAAGCCGGCAAGGTGCACGTCAACGAAAGCGGCGATTTCAGCTATGCGACGGTGCCCGGACTGATCGACCGCCAGTCCGTCACGCTCGCGCTCGCCAGCGACCTGCTGCGCGGCGCGACGAGCTTCGACTACCAGGTCGCGGTGAAGGATCACGTCGAAGAAACGCGCTACACGCGCGGCCCGAGCGAATCGCTGACCGTCCCGGCTGGCACGTTCAAGACGCAGGTCATGCAGCACGCGGGCGAGGCCGGCGACGATCGCCGCCGCGTCGCGCGCAGCTGGTTTGCCGAATCGCTCGGCTGGATGCCGGTACAGATCGAGCAGACGCAGAAGAAGGGCGATACGGTGACGCTGAAGCTGGTGTCGTCGACGCGGCGCTGAAGCGGCCGCGCGTCTTCGGCGTGACGCACACCCCGATCCGCCG
>DASWPR010000261.1:0-10404 GCA_036398455.1 Dokdonella sp. | reverse complement strand
CAGGTGGCGGCACACGTCGAGGCCGTCCATGTCCGGCAGCATCAGGTCGAGCACGACGGCGTCGTAGTCGATGCCGCCAAGCTGTTCGATCGCCGCCTGTCCGTCGCTGGCGATGCCCACGTGGAATCCCGCTTCGCCGAGATATTCCGACAGCATCTCGGCGAGGCGGGCATCGTCTTCGACCAGCAGGATGCGCTCAGGCATGGCTCCGGCACTGTAGGCGCGGTCCGATCGGTTGGCTAGCCTTGTGCCGGGGCTGCGGCATGCAACTGTGCGATGTGCGCGGCCAGCGCTTTGCGTTGCGCCGGCGTCAGCACGTCGGCGAGATCGCCGATCAGCTGCGTCATGCGCTGCGACGCCTGATCCATTCCGGCCACGTGCGCCACGCGCAAGGCTTCGATCGCGTCGCGATCGACCGTGTCCTGCGTCAACAGGTCGAGGGCCTGCGCATGCAGGTTGCCCATCTGCGCATGGATCGCGCCGACATCGTCGATGATCTGTTTGACCATCGGATCGAGCTGGGACTTCTGCGCGTCGGTGACGCCCAGTTCGGCATACACGCGCGGCAGCGCGTCATCGACGTGATGGGCGAGGTCCTGTGACGTCATCGGCGCGCCGTGATGCCAGGCCGCCATATCGGCGCCGCTGGCCCACGCGGTCACGCCGGCACCGAGTGCGACGCCGACGGCGAGCCCGACGGCAAGAGCGCGCGGCAGCCATGGACGCAGACGCGCGGCGATCGTGGAAAACGACGAAGCAGTGTTCATGGTGTTTCCTTGCAGGTTCAGGCTCATGCCCGATGCCTAGTGTTTGCGCTGCGTGTCATCGGCGTTTGTGCGCGAGGTAAAGTTATGTGAAGCGATACCGGGGAAACACCATCGGGCGCGCGGCCTGGTCGAATGCATCACTTTTTCCTGCGGACGCAATCGAACGGCTCGCCTGGGCACCTGGACGATCACTCCGCAGGGAGCGATGCCACGCAGTAGCTGACGCGCGGCAGACAAGAAAATGGGCCGCCTCGCGGCGGCCCATGTGTCGTCCTTCGACGGAGTGACGCTCCCGTTCCTCCCTGGAACGGTTCGATCACGGTGGCGAGCTGTTGCATCCTCCCGGATCGAACCCATTCGCGAAGACCGGATCGGCCGCATCGAGATTGAGCAGATTGAAGCTGGCAACCTGCGCATTGGCGACGCCGCTTTCACTGGCGCTCACGGTGTACGGTCCCGCGACATCGTTCGCGGTCGCATCGACATAGGCGACGCCGTCCAGATCGGTCGTCACGACGAGGTTGCCGCTGCCCGACGCGCCGCCCGTGGACAACAGCGCGGAGGCTCCGCTCGCCGGCGCGACGAACTCGACCGCGATGCCCGCTCTCGGCTGCCCTTGCGGATCGGCCAGGCGGACGATCAGCGCGCATTCGAACGCACTGCCGACGACGGTGTTCTGGGTGGCACCGCCGATCGGCGTCGCCGAGTTGCCCGGCGTGTTCGTCAGCTGGTAGGCGACCGCCGTCGCGACGCCGGCTGCCTGCGCGGTCACCGCATACGCGCCGACTCTTCCGTTCGCAGTCGCCAGCACGACGGCGTCGCCGCCGGCATCGCTGGTGACGCTCAGCGTGCTGCCGCTCTGGCCGCCGCTGGACAGCACCGCCGTGGCGCCACTGGTCGGTGCGATAAACGTCGCCACGACGCCGCTGACCGGGTTGTGGAACTGGTCGCGCACGCGGATCCTCAGCGGCTGCGGGAACGCGGTGTTGATCTGCGCGCTCTGCTGCGTGCCGCCGCCGACCGTACCGTCGCCGCCGATCGGCACCACGTCGTGCGGCACATCGGCGCCGTTGGTCAGGTTGAATGCGAGCGTGCCGGCGACGCCGTCGACGGCGGCGGAGGCGACATAGCTGCCGGCGACGGTATTCGCGCTGGCCTGTATCGACACCTCGCCATTCGCGCCGGTCGCGGCGCTGCTCGACGAGAGCACGGCGCTCGCGCCGCTCGCCGGTGCGCTGAAGCCGACGGCGACGCCGGCCACCGCATTGCCGTGGCTGTCGTTCACGCGCACCGTCAGCGGCTGCGCGAATGGCGTATTCACCGTCGTGCTCTGCGTACCGCTGCCGCCGCTGCCGAGTACGAGCGATGCCGGCGCGCCGGCCGTGTTGGTCATGGCGAAATCCGCTGCCGTCGCACCGGCGACGCTGGCGGCCGTGTGGTAGCTGCCGGCGATCGTGTTGGCGACCGCGCCGATGCTGGCGTGGCCATCGCTGCCGGTCATCGCGGTGGTGGCGGACAACGTCGCGCCGGCGCCGCCCTGGCCGGGCGTGACGGTGAATGTCACGGCGATGTTCGGCACCGCGTTGCCGAACGCATCGAGCGCTTCGACGAGCAGCGGTTGCGCGAACGGCGCGCCGACTTCCGTACTCTGCGATCCGCCGCCGCTGGCGATGATGCTGGCCGGCACGCCCGCGAGGTTGGTCAGCTGGAAGGATGCGCCGGTGCCAACGCCGGCGACGCCCGCCGTGGCCGTATAGACGCCCGCGAATGAATTGGCCGTCGCCGTGACGGACGCCTTGCCGTCGACGCCGGTGACCGCGCTCGGCGCGCTCAGCACGGCGCTGGCGCCGTTGCCCGCGGCATTGGCAGCAAAGCTCACGCTGACGCCCGCGACCGGATTGTCGAACGCATCGACGACGCTGACGACCAGGGGCTGCACGAACGGCGTCATCACGGCAGCACTCTGCGCAGTGCCGCCGACGGACGAAATGCCGGCCGGCGGACCGGAATCGTTGCTGAGGTCGAACACGGCCGCGGCCGCCACGCCGGCGACCTGCGCGTCGACGACGTAGGTGCCGGCGGTGGAGTTCGCCGTGGCGGTGATCGAAGCGCGGCCATCGCTGTCGGTGATGGCGGCAGCCGGCGAGAGCACGGCGCCCGCGCCGTTGAGCGCCGCGGCCACGGTGTACGCGACCGACGTTCCGGCAACCGGGTTGCCGGAAGCGTCGGTCACCTCGACGACCAGCGGATCGGCGAACGCGGTGTCGACCCTCGTGCTCTGATCGTCGCCGCCGCTGGCGTCGGCCGGTATCTGCACGACCGCCGGCGGGCCGGCGGCGTTGTGCAGATGGAAGATCTGCGGATCGGCAAGTCCGGCCACCTGCACGCTGACGGGGTAGTCGCCGGCGACCAGGTTGGCGGTCGTCGTTGCGCTGGCATCGCCGTTCGCATCGGTCAGCACGGCGAGCGTCGAAGCGCTGGAACCGTTGCTGCTGAAGACGGCGCTCGCGCCGGAGTTCGGCGCGCTGAACACCACTTGCGTGCCGGACACGCCGTTGCCGGCGCCATCGAGCACGCGCAAGCCGAGCGGGGTGGGAAACACCGTGCCGACCGTTGCCGATTGACCATCGCCGGCGATGTTGCCGACCGTCGCCGGCACGCCGAGCGCGACCGCGTCCAGCGCGATGTTGTCGAACGTGATGGTCGGCAGCAGGTCGGCGGTCAGCAGGCCCTGCGGCTGTGCGAACAGCCGCAGTTCGATCGGGTTCGCCGCGATCGCCATCGGCGAAACGTAGGTCAGGTTGAGGCGGTAGGTCGTGCTCTGCAGCGGCTGCAAGGTGATCGCGCCGGCGGCAGCGGTGTCGCTGGAGGCGAGCACGACATTGTTCGCGACCACGGCGATGCCGGTATGCGTGTCGTCGAGCAGGGCGGCTTGCAGCGCGCGTCCGGCATCGACATCGGCGCTCAGGATATAGCGCGTATTCGGTTGCACCAGCGTCGACAGGGTTTGCCCGAAGTAGCCGCCGTTGTTGACCAGTCCGAGCACGCTGACGCCGAGCAGCCCGCCGATCGTCGCGTTCTGGTTCGGCGCGGAAATCGCCAGGCTCGGCGGTGCGAGCAAGCCGGCCGCGCCGGCGTAGGTGCCGGTCCAGGGCCCGAGTCCGATCGAGACATGGGTGCCGCTGCCGCCGAGCAGACCGCCGCCGACCGAGCCGACGTTGGCCGCGGCGGAGAAGTCGGCGTTCGGCACGCTGACGGGTGCTGCGAGTGCGACGCCGCCCGCGCCGATCGCGAAGGCGCCGAAGAAGGCGATGGTGCGCAGCATGCAGCGCGCGATCGGCGCCGCGGCCCGCCGCGGCGGCCGATGTCATGGGATAGAGGGAAGGGAAACGAATCATCGCGTGCTCCTCGGGCCAAGGCCCCCTTGCATAGGCGGTCAGCCAGCAGCGGATCACGGGTGAGTGAAAAGACCACGCCGACTCGGCGGCAACGTAGGCGAAGCGGGCGCGCGGAGAATCCTGTAAGAAGCAACAGGGTGCTGCGCGCGCAGCCTTCACGTCGTCGAGACAGGATGCGGCGCAGGATGGATCGCTCGGCGCATGTGCCGGTGCGCGCAGCCTGCGATCTTCGGCGATGCGATGCGCGGCGGGAAAAGCCGCTGGCGCGCGCTACGGATCGGCCGTGTTGTCGGCACTCGTCACATAGCCCTGCGGCGGTGCGCAGCACGGCGGGCCGAAGCCGATCGAAGCACGTCCGAGCGATTTCACGCGGGGTTCGGTTTCGTGCGCGAACGCCGGCGCCGCCGACGCGTCGCTCGACTCGAACCGGTAGCGAACGCCGCGTGCCGGCGTGAAAGGGAAGCGCGCCGAGTCGATCCGCAGCGGCTGCCTGCCGTCCGCCAGCACGTGCACGCTCTGATCGCTCCATGGCGTGACGAACTCCAGCGGCTGCCCGCTGCCGCCGTCGAGGGTGAAGGCGAGCAGCCGTCCATCCACGGCTTCCACCTCCACGACGACGCCGTCGCGCAACGGCACGCTGCCGGACATCGTCCAGTGCGCCGGCAGCGCCGGCGCGATGCGGATCGGGCCGGCGCGATCCTGCACGGCCAATGCCTCCGACAGCGCGAGCGCGACGATGCCGGCCTGCTCGAGGTAGAACTCGCCGGTCGGATTTTCACCGAGCGCGGCCATGCCGTTCGGATACGCCTGGTAGACCTCGATCAGATGCGAAAGGCCCGCGGCCATCTCGTCGCCGAGTCCGAGCCGGGCCGCGTGCACGGGATCGTAGCTCCAGGTCGCCTGGTAGACGAAGGGACGCTGCGCGTACGTGCGCCGTGCGATGTCGAACTGCACATCGTCGATGCCGATCAGCGTGTAAGGCCACACGGCTTCGAGGCCGATGTTCTCGCCGTTGCGGTAGGGCGACGTTGGCACGTAGCTGGCGGCGAAGACCGGCAGGGGCGGCACGGTCGCGGCGGATGGGGCGCCTGGCGCGCCGGCCATCAATGGCAGCGGCGGCGTCAGCGCGAGCGCGGCGCGCAACTGCGCGACGAGCCCGGCATCGCGACCCAGTTCCGCCGCCGCCGCGATGACTGCCGGATACAGGCTGCGGATCGCCGCGATGTCGGTCGCCGGATCGCGCACGTCGATCTGCGTCTCGTGCGCATTCGAGGGTTCCGTATGCAGTTTTCCATCGGTGCCGGCGCGCTGGTAGGCGAGCAGGAAGCGCGATGCTTCCGCCATCAGCGGATAGTTCGTCGCGAGGAAATCGCGATCGTGCGTCTGCTGATAGGTGCGCCATACCCACAGGCCGATCTCCGCGCCGGTCGTGAGCGTTCGCGCATTGGAGGTGTCCGACCAGGCGAGGTCGCAGCTGTGGGTGACGATCGCGAATGGACGGAAGCGCTCGCTTTCGTACTCCACGCCCTTGCCGTCGAAGCGCATCGTTTCCGGCACGCAGATGCCGCCGCGCCCGCCCATGTGCTGCTGTGTCCAGCGCTGGATCGCCTGCAGATTGTTTCGATACAGCGCGAAGGTGGGTTGATTGAGTTCGGGCACGCCGGCCGCGAGATTGGCGCCGACCTGCATGCGCAGGTTCCAGAACCAGAACGCCGCAGGGTCCCAGAAATGCGCGTCCTTCGAGGACGAGAACAGATCGGCGATGCCGGCCTGCGATCCCGGCAGGTCGCCGCCGCTGTGCGCGGCCGCGGCGAACAGGTATAGCGTACGCAGCGTTTCCGCATAGCGCGCGATACCGTCTTTCGACTCGGCGCGGATCGGCGCAACGCGCGACCAGAACCCTTGCCACCAGGCAGCGGTCGCCTGCACATCGACGGCGGTTGCGAGCGTGCTGCGTGCGACATCGCTCGCCGCGCGCGCGCCATCGAATGCAGGCGCCGCGATCAGCACGCGCAGGTGTCCATCGCGGCTCGGGCGCGCGCTGATCTGCACCGTTCGCGCATCGACCACACGCGCGGTGCTGTCGCGGCCGATCGCCCGCAGCGCGGCGATAGAGCCGAAGCGCTTGCCCGACGCGCCGGGTACCGTGTCGTCGCGCCAGGTTTCGGCGAGCAGGGCGATATCGCCTTCGATCGAGGCCAGCGGTGCCCGCGGCGCCCACAACTGCAGGACGATGCGTTGCGGCGTGTCGGGTGGGAGGCCGGCGAGGTCCACGATCACGCGGTCGGCCTGGCGATCGACCCGTGCCTTCAGGGTAATGCCGCCGCCCTGTTCCTCGAGCACGCCATCGGCGAGATCGACGCGGCCGCGGAATGTGCGATCCGCGGTCAGTGCTTGCAGATCCGGAAAAACGACCTGGCCGGGCGAGAGCCGTCCGGGCAGGGTATCGGCGCGGTTGAGTTGCACGGTCAGCCCGTCGGCGGCCCAGAACGCGGCGCCGAGCCGGCCATTGCCGAGGCCGACCGCCTGGCTCGGCAGGATATTCGGCTGCCCGATGGCGATGTCCGAGCGTGCCGCGAACGTCGCCGATCCGGCGAGGGCGAGGTCGCCTGTGCAGCCGCACAGGAGTGCCAGGCACAGCAGCCCTGCCGAACTTGCGCGATTCTTCATGGAGGACCGTTCGTGACCGAGGTGGGTGGAATGCTGCCGCACGCCCTGGACGTGTCGGCGGCGTTCTGCGGCGAGGATGATGGGGCGTTGAATGTATACCAAGGCCGCAGGCGTGCGCGTCGGACGGAAGATTGGAACGCGAAGAAAATCAAGAACGCGAAGAAGCCGGAGCGAGCGCTCGGCTTGAATGCTGTCTTCGTCGTTGCATCGCGTCCCTCGTCGCGTCGTGTCCTTCGTAGCGAAGGCTTCGATCCTTCCGAATCGCGCAACGACGGCATCCGTCGTCCCGTTCGCACGAGACTTCACGCAGTCATCACACCGCCTGCGTAGCCTGTCACTCCGTCTGGTGCGTCGCTGCCATTGCCCTCCGATGGCTCAGAGGCGGCGTGCCGGACGGTCGGTCGCCGCGGCGACGGTTGCATTGGCGCGGCGGCCGTGGGACGGTGGCATTGCTTTGACTCTGGTGGCGCTCATGGTGATCGACGGACGCGAAATGTTTGAATCGATGATTGCTCGCGACGAGCACGCGACCCGTTTTCTGTGGACGCTGCGAGCCGCTGCGGACGGCGGTTTCCTGTGCAGCAGCCGCGTACTCACCGAAGCGGACCTCGGCCTGATCGAAGCGGGCGAAATGGATATCGGCGCACTCAGCGACAAGACCCCGTCCGCCGGCGTGTTCTCGAAGCTGGATGGCGTGTTCGATTTCTTCGCCGGTCAAGGCGATGTGGATCTCGCCGCGCATGCCGCGAGGCTGCTGCACGGATTCGATCCGAAACGTTATTCGTGAGAGATGCAGGCCGGTTTCGGTAGACCTGCAGGTGAATGCGGGTAGCCGGCTGCTGTCGATCGCTCGATGGCGGCGCTTTCTTGGAGAGAGCGGACGAGCGCGACGCCGCGCTCGTCCAGCCGCGACTAGCCGTCGAAACCATCCTCGAAGATCACATCGGCCTGCGCGCCGAGACCGAACTTCCACAGCTGGCCGTTCTTGTCGGTGACGTAGATCGCGCCGTCGACGACGATCGGGCTCTGCCAGTGGATGGGACCGATCAGTGGAGAAGTCCACAGCACGCTGCCGGTCGAAGGATCGCGCGCGATCACGCAGGTGCCGCCGCTGCAGGCGCCGGCGTTGTATAGCACGTTGTTGGCGACGAGGGTCGACGTCGACGAATCGGTGACGGTCCAGCGTGCCGTCAGCATCGGCTGGTTGCTGCCGTCGAGCCCCAGCTGCACGCCGGAGATGCCGAAGCGATTGCTGACGAAGAGCCAGGTCGATCCGTCGCTGGGGTCGACCCAGACCGACGGCTGCTCACGCATGCCGCTGCCGCCCTGCGGCACGCTCAGCATCTGCAGTTCGCCGCCAACATGCGCCGGCGCGCCGGTGCCGCTCATGTCGTCGAGATCGATCAGCCGCAGTTCGAAATCCTTGCCGACTTCCATGCCCAGATGCTGGACCGTGCTGCCGGCCGGCACCGGCAGCAGCGCCAGCGATGTCGAGCCGAGGTCGATGTCCTGATCGTCCAGCTGCTGGAAATTCGTCGGCGTGTAGCTGTCCAGCGGCAGGCCGTTGCCGGCGCCGCTGCCGTCCGCTGCGAGGGCGAGCACGCTGTCGCCCCAGTTCAGGCCGCCGCTCGTGTTGGCGTCGAAGTTGCCGTTGCCGGTGGCGAGATAGACGCGGTCGGTGGCGACGTCGTAGGTGCTGCCGCCGCGGCCCCAGATGCCGCTTTGCGTATTCGCGCAGCCGCCGTCGCCGAGCAGCACGGTCACGTCGCTGCACAAGGTGTTGAACACGTTCTGCGTGCCGCTGGCGAGATTGATCGCGACCGAATGGCCCTGGTAGTCGCCGCCGTCGCCGATATAGCCGTCGGTGACCGCGTGCAGGTACTCGCTGCCGCCGCTGCCGAAGACGGTCAGGCTGCTGGCGGCCTTCTCGACGTCCGGTTTCAGCGTGATCGCCCGCGGCCAGCCGACCGGGCCCGGGGTCAGCACTTCGCTGCCATTGCCGATCTGGTATTTGTGCACGAAACCATCGACGCCGAAACTGTAGACATACTGCTTCGCCGCATCGACGACCGGCGAGGCCGAGGCATGCTGCGTGCTGTTGCCCGGGCTGCCGCTGCTCGCCTTCGACCAGACCACATCGCCGGTCGCCGCGTCGACCGCGAGCAGGGTGCCGTGGGTGCTCGAAAAATCGGAAACGCTGTCGCTGCCGAACAGGAACAGCAGATTGCGCACGCCGTTCGCGGTCGCGACGTTGCTCGCATAGACGGGCGCGCCATCCACCTTGGCCGGCAGGATCACCGGCGTCGCGTAGAGCGCCACCGCCTGCGCCACGTTGGCGGCGCCGAGCGTCGTTTCGGAGGTGTTGTTGCCGCTGTGCGCGGCGTCGTAGCCGAACTGCGGCCACTCGGCGGCATGCGCCGAGGCGAGCAGGGCGAGGCTGCCGATGGACGACACCGCTCGGATGGTGATTCTGCAAGGCATGGCTTTCTCCGGTTGCGGTCGCGCGATGGACCTGGGAGAAACGACTATGCGCACGCGCCGTGTGAATTTCACCCGAGGCGAGTGAATTCCCGCGCCGCGCTGGGTGGATACACCCGCGTCTTTACATCAGCCGTTCACGCCGATGAACGGACCGCACCGGCGCAGCCTCAGGGAACGACATCGGAGGTCTTGTCGTCCCAGTTGTAGCGCGGCACCTGCACCCAGCTGCCGTCCTTGAGTGTCGGCACCTTGTGCACCTTGGCTTTCAGCACGGACATCTTGCCGCTCTTCTCGTCGACCCAGAAATCGATGTCGTAGAACTCGTCGGTCGTGCCGACTTTGCGGAAATCGCTGCAGGCGAAATACTGTCCATCGTCCTTCAGCTTGCGCACCGGCTGATGGATCGCGACGAACTGCAGCGGAATCTCCTCGCCGGTGACATCGTCCTTCAGCTTGAAGACGCCGCCGTCCTTCTTCTGCTCGTCGACGATGTGCTCGTCGATCGACGACATCACCTGCCAGCCGCGGCGGATCTCCGTATCGCCCGGATGCTCGGTCGAGGGAATCCACCACCACGGCGTCGGTGAACGCGAGACCAGGGTCCATGCGTTGCCTTCCTTTTTCGGCGCGCGATAGATGCGCGTATCCATCAGGACGAGCTTGCCGGCGCGCGGCTTCACCCAGAAATCCAGCACGTATTTCTTCGCCTCGTCGTCCCTCGCGTGGAACTTCACGTCGGGAAAAAAGCCATAGCCCTTGAGCTGCCGCACGAACTCGAACTCCTCGAACATCAGGTCGAGTTTCTGGTCCGTCACCGCATCGTGCAGCGGGAACGCACCGCCATTCGCCCTGGCGGCGGACTCGATGAGGTCCTGCGTGAATGTCTTGACCTGATCGGTCGTCACCTCGGCCATGTCGGCCTGGGTCGCTTCGACCTCGCTCGTCGCGATGAACTCGCGCGCTTTTTCGAGATGGGCGGTCGGGTCCTTCAGGAACGATGTCTTCGCGTTGGCGTCGGCGAAGCAGTAGGTCTTGCCATCCTTGCCGATCCAGTTCACCGAGCAGTCGGTCGGATTGCGTTGGCCGGA
>DASWPR010000260.1:0-16176 GCA_036398455.1 Dokdonella sp. | reverse complement strand
TTCGCCTTGCCCTGCGCATAGCCCTTGGCCATGATGCGGCCGGCCGTACGCTGCGATGCGCCCATGCCGTCGCCGAGGAACACGATGATGTTCTTGGCGACCGAGCCGCCATTCCTGTCGATGCCGACGATTTCGAAATTGCCGACGGCGCTGACCTGGGTGCCGTCGCTCTGCCGTGCAACGATCTTCAGTTCGTGGATGCCCGGCGTTCCGGTCGAGTACGCACGTTGGAAGACGACCGCGGTATTGGCCGGCAGCCCTGCTGCAAGCCTGCAGCCGGCCGCGCCGGTCGTCTTGCCGCTGGCCGCGTCGATGCAGGTTTCCGCCGGTCCGCTCTCGGTGACGATGCTATGCCCGCCGCTTGCGCGTTCCCGCGCAAAACGGCCGTCCACCTGGAACCAGAACTGGGTGATCGTCAGGCCGGGATCCGGTTTCACGGTCGCCTGCAGATCGAACAGCTGTCCCGGCAGGAAACGCGCAATGACCGGATCGGATTCGCCGGACGAGAGCAGCTCGCTCGGCGGCGTCAGGCGCGATACTTCGGCGGCGCCTGCTTCGGTCGCCAGGCTGGTACATGCGGCAAGAATCAAGGCCGCCAGCGGCCGGCGCGCAAATCGGAAAGCGTGCATGGGAGTTCTCCTGCAGAAAGTAGGCAATGAAAGCGGACGGGGATCGACGACAGGGCCGGCCCGGAAGAAACGAATGCGCTGCGCAGATCAGCGCGGCTTGGCGGTGTGTCTGGGTGGCGTCTTCGCCAGACGCAGCATGGCGCGCTCGACGTCGCCGTCGAGTTCGATGCGCGCCGGCACGACGCGTTCGGTGCCGGCGGCTTCGTAGGCACCGACGCGCAAGGTACCGCTGAGTTTGATGAGTCCCGGCAGGTTCGGAATGACGGCGTCGCGTCCCTTCGGCAGACTCACGAGCAGCGCGCTCGGTGGAATGTCGTCGGCGAGCGATTCGTCTTCGTCACCGGCGGCGACCGGCAGTGGCGAGATCAGAAAGCCGCCGCGTGGCGGCGTCTCCGACTGCACCATGTAGCCGACGATGCGCACGCGCTTGCCATCGAGCTTGCGCAGCGTTTCGGTCGGCTCGAGGCCCTTGGCGCCCACGGGTAATTTGAAAACGTCGCGGAACTTGAGCTCGGCGACGCCTTTCGGCAGGGCATCCGGCGGCCGGCTCACGCTCAGCAGCGCAGGCACCCTGATGCCCTGTGTGGTTTGCCTGGTCTGCGCCGCTTCGTGAGCCGAAGCGACGGTAACGGCGGCGATCAGAACGGTCGACGCCACAGCACGCGCGAACAAGCCTGCGCGATTGCCCATCGGAGTTCCCCAGTCATCCGCAGCAAGCCCCAGTGCTTCCTGCGAAGACACTTACACTAGTTTGCAAGGGTGAAGCTTTGGTGACGCACGGATGACGTTTCGCGAACGCGTCTCGAAGAGCACGCCGCCGGGCCGCTGCCGGCGGCTCGGCCGGCATGGGTGACGTCAATAGAAATCAGGGTGGTTCGTCGACGGTCCGGCGTTTGGCGGCGCGGTCCCGCCGGCATCGCCCACGGGGATGACGTCGCCGACTTGGGTGGTTCCTGTCGGCTGCTCGAGCTTCACATCGTAGGGATTGTTCGTCGCGTTCAGACGGCGGTAGGCCATCGAGCCATCGACGCCGCCGGCTCCGGACAGGTCGAATCCCGTCGTCATCATGCGGCCGCTGTCCGCGCCCGGGCGACCGCCGCCGCCCACGGCAAGATGCCCGAGGTTCTCGCCGAGGTGCGATCCGGTCGCCGCGCGGCGCACTTGCAGCCAGCGATTCGCCGCACGCTTCAGCGCTACCGGGTCCGCATAGGTGTCCTTCAATTCGCGCCAAAGCGCATTCGCGCGCGCGAATTCGTCGGCGCTGAGCTCGGCATAGGCACGGTCGCGCGCCGCAATATAGTCGCCATCGCCGCGCTCGGCGGCCAAGGCGAGCCAGGCCAGTCCGCGAGCACGGTCGACCGGCACGCCTTCGCCGTTGAAGTACATCACGCCGAGGTTGTACTGCGCCGGCTTGAAAGCCCATGAGGCCGAGACGCGGTACATGTCGAGCGCGAACGCGTAGTCCTGCTTCGAGACGGCGCTGGCGGCCCTGTAGAAAAAAGTCTCGCCCGGTCGCGCGCTGTCTTCCGGCGCCGTGAAGCGCTGATTCGGGGTTTTCAGACCGGGGCTGTATTCGGGAAGAGCATCGGCGGCGGCGTTCGCGAGTCCGTTTGCAGCGAGCGCGGTCGCGATACACATCACGGAGACGGCGACGAGTCGGCGCGTGTGCATGAGCATCTCCCAGCGTGAAGGCCAACACACGCAGTCACGCTACACCGCTCTTCGGGCGTATTCAATGATGCGACAAGGAGATCGAAGCGTCCGCTGCTCGGAATCGCATTCGCAGCGGCGTCGAATCGTCATCCGGGTGATTCGTGAGCAGCGCAGCAGCGAGGGACCGGCTGCACGCGATCTTGTGCGGCCGCGCTGCACGCCGAGGCGGCGATTGCGGGCGAGATGGCGATGTCAGCCACATCGCCTGCAAGCTACATGCGGAATACGCCGAAGCGGCCGGGTTCGATCGGCGCGTTCAACGAGGTCGAGATGGCGAGCCCGAGCACGCGGCGCGTATCGACCGGATCGATGATGCCGTCGTCCCACAGGCGCGCGCTGGCGTAGTAGGGATGGCCCTGGCGTTCGTATTGCTCGCGGATCGGCGTCTTGAACGCGTCTTCGTCTTCCTTCGACCAGGATTTTCCGGCGGCTTCCAGACCGTCGCGGCGTACCGTCGCCAGCACGCTGGCCGCCTGCTCGCCGCCCATCACGCTGATGCGCGCGTTCGGCCACATCCACAGGAAGCGCGGCTGGTAGCCGCGGCCGCACATCGCGTAGTTGCCGGCGCCGAAGCTGCCGCCGATGACCACGGTGAACTTCGGCACGTGCGAGCACGCCACCGCGGTGACCATCTTCGCGCCGTCCTTCGCGATGCCGGCGTTCTCGTATTTTTTGCCGACCATGAAGCCGGTGATGTTCTGCAGGAACACCAGCGGTATGTTGCGCTGGTTGCACAGCTCGATGAAGTGCGCGCCCTTCAACGCCGATTCGGCGAACAGGATGCCGTTGTTGGCGATGATGCCGACCGGGTAGCCGTGGATGTGCGCGAAGCCGGTGACCAGGGTCTTGCCGTAGCGCGCCTTGAACTCCTGCAGCTCGGAGCCGTCGACGATGCGCGCGATCACTTCGCGGATATCGAACGGGATGCGTGTGTCGCGCGGTACGCAGCCGTACAACTCCGCGGCGGGATAGCGCGGCTCGGCCGGTTCGCGCAGGGCGAGCGCGATCGTCTTCTTGCGGTTGAGATGAGCGAGGATGTCGCGCGCGATGCTGAGCGCGTGCGCGTCGTTCTCCGCAAAATGATCGGCCACGCCGGAAACGGACGTGTGCACGTCGGCTCCGCCCAACGCTTCGGCATCGACCACTTCGCCGGTCGCCGCTTTCACCAGCGGCGGGCCGCCGAGGAAGATGGTGCCTTGTTCCTTCACGATGATCGTCTCGTCGCTCATCGCCGGCACGTAGGCGCCGCCGGCCGTGCACGAGCCCATCACCACCGCGATCTGCGGAATGCCGAGCGCGCTCATGCGCGCCTGGTTGTAGAAAATGCGCCCGAAATGATCGCGGTCCGGAAACACCTCATCCTGCAGCGGCAGGAAGGCGCCGCCGGAATCGACCAGGTAGACGCAGGGCAGGCGGTTCTCGAGCGCGATTTCCTGCGCGCGCAGATGCTTCTTCACGGTCATCGGGAAATAGGTGCCGCCCTTGACCGTCGCATCGTTCGCGATGACCAGCACCTCGCCGCCATGCACGCGGCCGATGCCGGTGATGACGCCGGCGCAGGGCGCGGCGTCGTCATACATGCCGTGCGCGGCCAGCGGCGACAGTTCGAGGAACGGCGAACCCGGATCGAGCAGCGCGCGGATGCGCTCGCGCGGCAGCAGCTTGCCGCGTTCGGTGTGCTTCGCGCGCGCCTTCTCGCCGCCGCCGAGCGCGGTCTTGGCCATCTCGGCGCGCAGGTCGTCGACGGCGGCTTGCAGGTGCGCGGCGTTCGCGCGGAAGTCTTCGCTGCGAGAATCGATCTTGCTTGCGATGGGCGTCATGCCATTCCTTGGGTGCGGCGAGCGCGTGCATGTAACCACATGCGCCCTGGATTGCGGAAGCGACGTCGATTGCCCGAAACGCAACCGGCCGCACGTGGCGGCCGGTGTCGTCGAACTCGGTACTGCGCGAGTGCGGATCTACTGCTTGTTCTTGTCTTTGTCCTTGTCGCTCACCGCATCGCTCGCCGCGTCCTTGGCATCTTTCGCCGTCTTGGCGATGTCGTGGCCGACTTCCTTCGCGCCCGCGCCGACTTCGCGTCCGGCTGCCTTGGTCGCATCCCAGGCGTTGCCTGCGCCTTCCTTGACGGCCTGGCCGGCGGCCGTGGCGCCTTCCTTCACCATCGTGCCGGCATTGCTGGCGGCATCCTTGGTTGCGTCGAGGGCATTGCCGGCGGCGTCCTTGGCCTTGTCGGCGGCGCTCTGCGTGGTATCGCTTGCCTGTGCAGCGGCGTTGCCGACCGCCTGGCTGGTTTCGTTGGCGGCATTCTTGATCGTGTCGCCCGCCTGCTGCGCGGCGGCCGCGGTGGCGTCGGCAGCCTTCTGTGCGGCGGCTTTCGTGTCCTGCGCGGCCTGTTTGGTCGCGGCTGCTGCCTTGTCGGCGGCATCCTTGGCCTGCTGCTGCGAGGTGTCGCTGCACGCGGCGAGCACGCCCGCGATGGTGACGCCGAGAGCGAGCTGCACGAGCTTGTTCGTGTTGGACTTCATCGTTGTTTCCTCCCCGTAGTGAGCGGACTGCGTCCGCCTTGGCAAAAACCGCGCGCCCGCTCCCGCGGGCACGCGATTGTTCATTGCGAGTGCGTCAGACCAGCTCGATCGCGATGGCGGTCGCTTCGCCGCCGCCGATGCACAGCGAGGCGATGCCGCGCTTGCCGCCGCGTGCTTGCAGCGCATGCAGCAGCGTCACCACCAGGCGCGCGCCGGAGGCGCCGATCGGATGGCCGAGCGCTGTGGCGCCGCCGTTGACGTTGATCTTCGCGTGCGGGATGCCGAGGTCCTTGATCGGCGCCATCGCGACGACCGCGAACGCCTCGTTGACCTCGAACAGGTCGACGTCTTCCACGGTCCAGTCGATATTGGCCAGAAGGTTCTTGATCGCGCTGACCGGCGAGGTGGTGAACTTCTCCTGCTCCTGCGAAAACGTGCTGTGACGGACTATGCGCGCGAGCGGCGTGAGGCCGCGCTTCTTCGCGTCATCGGCGCTGATCAGGATGGTCGCCGCCGCGCCGTCGGAAATGCTCGACGAACTCGCCGCGGTGACGGTGCCGTCCTTGCGGAAGGCGCCTTTGAGCGTCGGAATCTTCGCGATGTCGGATTTTCCCGGCTGTTCGTCCGTGGCGAACTCGACGTCGCCCTTGCGCGTGGCGACCTTGACCGGAACGATTTCGGCGGCGAACGCGCCCGATGCGATGGCGGCCTGCGCGCGCTTGACCGATTCGATCGTGTAGGCGTCCTGCGCTTCGCGCGTGAAGCCGTACTTGTCCGCGGTCGCCTCGGCGAACACGCCCATCGAGAGGCCGTCATACGGATTGGTCAGGCCGTCCCACGCCATGTGGTCGACCAGCTTGGCATCGCCGTAGCGCAGGCCCGCGCGCGCGGACACCATGTGCGGCGCATTCGTCATCGACTCCATGCCGCCGGCAACCACGACCGTGGCGGAACCCGCCTTGATCAGGTCGTGGCCGAGCATGATCGCCTTCATGCCGGAGCCGCACACTTTATTGATGGTGGTGCAGCCGGCCGCTTTCGGCAGGCCCGCCGCGATCGATGCCTGGCGCGCCGGTGCCTGGCCGAGATTGGCCGGCAGCACGCAACCCATGATCACTTCGGAAACATCGTCGCCGGCGAGGCCGGACTGGTCGAGCGCCGCCTTGATCGCGGTCGCGCCGAGCGTGGTGGTCGGCACGCCGGTGAACTGGCCGAGCATCGAGCCGATGGCGGTGCGCTTGGCACCGACGATGACGATATCTGACATGGCTACCTCTGAAAGTGGGGGTCGCGCCAGGCGCGGGTGGGGCGCGAATTATGCGCCGGGGGTTCTGGCGGCGGCAAACCACCGAAGTGGGAGCGATGGGTGGGGACCGCAAGGCGGGCGGGGAATCGCGGCTGAAGCCGCTCCCACGGCTACATGCGTATATCGGTGTATTGGATCGGCTCGCGGTTCGGTTGCGGCGGTCCCAACGCCTGCGCACGCCGCATCAGCGCGTCGAGAGCCGCCAGGCGTTGCTGCGGCGTCATCGCACGCGCGACCTCCAGATCGTGCAAAGCCGCGGCATCGAGGCGCATGAAATCCCCGCGTTTTGCGTCATGCAGCGTTTGCAAGGCAAGCTCGGTCAGTGGCGAAGCGGAGGTCGTCGCGGAGCGGCCCGCGAGCGCAGGTTCGATGTTCGCGGCGCGCAGCAGCCGGTCGGTTTCACGCAGTTGCGCAAGCAGCATCGACTCCTGCGGCGTACTCACGACTTGCCGTGAAACAACTCGCGTCCGATCAGCATGCGGCGGATCTCGTTGGTACCGGCGCCGATTTCGTAAAGTTTTGCATCGCGCAGGATGCGGCCGGCCGGATATTCGTTGATGTAGCCGTTGCCGCCGAGCGCCTGGATGGCTTCCAGGGCGACCTGCACCGCGCTTTGCGACGCGTGCAGAAGGCACGAGGCCGGATCGATGCGCGACTTCACGCCGGCATCGTAGTTCTGCGCGACCATGTAGGCGTACGCGCGCGAGGACTGCAGCGCGGTATACATGTCCGCGATCTTGCCCTGCATCAGGCCGAAGGTGCCGATCGGCGCGTTGAATTGCTTGCGTTCGCGCACGTAGGGCAGGGCGGCGTCGAGGGCTGCCTGCATCAGGCCGAGCGGGCCGCCGGAGAGCACCAGGCGCTCGGTGTCGAGGCCGCTCATCAGCACGCGCACGCCTTCGTTCACTTCGCCGACGCGGTTCTCGTCGGGGATCTCGCAGTTCTCGAACACCAGTTCGCAGGTGTTCGATCCGCGCATGCCGAGTTTGTCGAGCTTCTGCGCGGTCGAGAAACCCGGCATGCCTTTCTCGACGATGAAGGCCGTCATGCAGCGCGAGCCGGCCGGGCGATGCGCCGTGCGCATGTAGACCAGCAGCACGTCGGCGTCCGGGCCGTTGGTGATCCACATCTTGGAGCCGTTGGCGACCCAGTGATCGCCTTTCCGTTCGGCGCGGCAGGTCATCGAACCGACCACGTCGGAGCCGGCGCCCGGCTCGCTCATCGCGAGCGCGCCGACCCATTCGCCGCTGCACAATTTCGGCAGGTATTTCTGCTTCTGCGCGTCGTTCGCGTTGTTCGAGATGTTCTGCACGCACAGGTTGGAGTGCGCGCCGTAGGACAGCCCGACCGAGCCGGATGCGCGCGAGATTTCTTCCATCGCGACCACATGCGCGAGATAGCCGAGATCCGAACCGCCATACGCACCCGGCACCGTCACGCCGAGCAGACCCATGTCGCCGAACTTGCGCCACAGGTCCGACGGAAACGCGTTTTCGCGGTCGATCAGGTCGGCCCGCGGCGCGATTTCCTTGTCCGCGAATGCGCGCACGCTTTCGCGCAGGAGGTCGAGTTCTTCACCGAGGGGAAAGGGGCGCATGGGCGATCGGGTCGGTAGGGAGAGGCCCATGGTAGCGCGATGCACGTACGCGCGTGATGGGCACGTCGAACGGCACGCGCGCTTCGCGCTGGCGCAACGACGCGCGATCGCAATGCGCAAGGCGCGCGTCAGGCCGCCGCGTCGAACGGCGTAACCCTCAGTGCCGACGAAGCATGCACGAGACCTTCGCCACCGCCAACGCGGTGCGCGAGACGGCCCGTAGCGTCGTCGATGCGTCGCGGCAATCCCTGAGGATGACGGAGGAAGGTATGAACGTACGTAAGGATGTTGCGGCCGTCGCAATCGCGCTTGCGCTGCCGCTGTCAGTGATGACGCTCGAACCTGCGCAGGCGCAGGTGTACCAGCATGGCGTGCAGGTCGGCACGCGCTGCCAGCAGGACTACCAGAACGGCTGGCAGGTGGATGTCGGCAACAACGATGTCTGGAATCGCTGCTGGAATTTCCAGAACACCATCGCCGGGACCGAAACCCGCGCGTTCTACTACAACCTGCACGGCGCCGAGGCCGCGCTGGAGCAGGCCGATGGCTGCGGCTGGGCGTGCGGCTACGCCGACTCGGTCGATTTTTTCTACATGAACACGCACGGCGGCTCCAACACGAGCGCGTCGTATTGGGCGATGTGGGATCAAGGCGCCAACGCCGCCACCTCGCGCATGCGCCTCGGCGCCAGCGGCCGCGAGAACATGGTGCTCGCCACGTTTGCCTGCAGCACGCACGGCACCGATGCCTACACCTGGAACCGCTGGTATCGCGTCTTCGCCGGCGGCATGGTCGAAACGGTCGGCGGCCGCAGCACGCTGTATGCCGGCAACGACCAGTCCGCCACCGAGCTCGCCAATCGCATGGACAACGGCGAAGCGATCGGCCAGTCGTGGCTGGAGTCGACCTGGTACGCGGACAACAGCAACTCGCCGGCCGTGATCAACACGGGCAGGAACTCGACCGACTGCTGGAACCGGCAGGGCGTCAACTTCAACACCCTGTTCTCGACGCCGGTGCTGCGCGATGGCGCGATCGGCTACATGTGCTGGTCCAGCTGGAACTGACGGAGACGATGACGATGAATTCCAAGACGATGTTCTTCGCCGCCGGTCTGCTCGGCAGTGCCGCCGCCGTGCACGCGGCCGGTTTCCAGCGCGCCGACGAGCGCGCACTCGCTTCCCTCACGCAAGGCTTTGGTTCGACGCAAGCGCAGGTACTGCAGCGCATGGGCGGCACGCGCGACGAAGCGGTCGCGGCCTTACGGCCGGCGGTTTGTCCGGGTCATTGCACGGCCGCGCAGCGCGAGATGGATGCGCAACGTTCGCGCCTGCAAGGCAACGGCTGGCACCTCGATGTGTTCGGCGACGGCACCCTGGCCGAGTTCGCCGACGATCGCCAGCACGAACGTGCGCATGCGCAAGGCGTCGATGCCGCGCAGGCGATGTCGCAGCAGGCACTTGAAACGGCCGGCCGCGCCTATATCGCCCGATCGCTCGCCAGCGTGATCACGCTCGGTCCGGGCGAGGCCCTCGTCGCCGAAGCGACCTATTCGCGCGTCGATGGCGGCAGCGATGCCGCCGGCCATGTCGATGCGCCGAAGACCACGGCGAACCGGATCGTATTCACGCGCGAACTCGATGGCGTGCCGGTGGTCGGCAACGGCTCCAAGGTGATCCTGACGTTCTTGAACGATGGATCGCTGGAGTCGTTCCGCTACGACTGGCCGCGCTATGTCGCGACGGGCCGCACGCAGGCACCGCTTGCTGCGAGTACGTTGCTGCAGCGCGTGCAGCGCGTCGTCGGGGCGCGCGTCGGTGCGGTGAGTGCGCAGTCGATCGATCTCGCCAGTGCCGCTTCCGGCAGTCCGCTCGATCTCGGCGCCGGAATCGCGCTGCAGCGCTTCGAGTGCGGCTACTACGATGCCGGCCTGTTGAGTCGCGATGCGTCGGCGCCGGTGCAGGCCGGCTGCGCTTACCACGCGCTGCATACGATCGGCGGCGAACTGCCGACTACGGCCGGCTACTCCGGCGCGGTGCCCGCGGCGCAGAAGCCGATGCCGGATGCGCGCTGGCCGGAAGTCGCCCTGCTCGGCAACGCGAACCCGGCCAACACCAACGGTGACCCGGGCAGCGCCACGCGCGACTGAGCGTGCGTTGAAAACGAAAACGGCCGGAGCGATTCCGGCCGTTTTCGTGTGTGCGAGTCGCTCACGCGACGCGCGGCAGTGCTCGAAGACGTTTGACTGCGCGCGAACGCGAAGCGACGCCCGCGCAGCGATTACTGCCCGCGCATGCGCCCGAGGAAACGCGGCCCGTTGTTGCCCATCGTCGGCAGCTTGATCTTGCCGATCGCGCTGATGCGCTCCTCGGCCATGCGGTCGGCGGCGAGGTAGGTCGGGATCTTGTCGCGCTCGGCGATCTGGAAGATGCGGCCGACGTTGATGTAGATCGTGCGCATCATGCGCATCGCGCGCTCGCGGTTGTAGCCGTCGATTTCGAGCGAGATGTTCATCACGCCGCCGGCGTTCACCGCGTAATCCGGCGCGTACAGGATGCCGCGCTTTTTCACTTCATCGCCGATCGCGTTGTTGGCGAGCTGGTTGTTCGCCGCGCCGCAGATGATCTTGCACTTCAGGCGCGGCAGGGTCTGCTCGTTGACGGTGCCGCCGAGTGCGCACGGGCTGTAGACGTCGGCGTCGGTGTCGTAGATCTCGTCGAGGCCGACTGCGGTGCAGCCGTAGTCGTCGACTGCCTGCTGCACCAGCTGCTTGTTGATGTCGGTGACGAACACCTTGGCGCCCTGTTCGCGCAGCAGCTTGATGAACTCCATGCCGACATGGCCGGCGCCCTGCACGGCGTAGACGTGCTTGCCGACTTCCTCGTTGCCGAATTTGTGGTTCAGCGCGGCCATCAGGCCCTGCAGCGTGCCGTAGGCGGTGAACGGGGAGGGATCGCCGGAGCCGCCATGCACCTGGTGCACGCCGGTCACGAACTCGGTTTCGCGGAACACCCATTCCATGTCGTTGACGTCGATGCCGACATCCTCGGCCGTGATGTAGCGGCCGTTGAGCGAGTTGACGAAGCGGCCGAACGCGCGGAACAGCGCCTCGGACTTGTCCTTCGCCGGATCGCCGATGATCACCGCCTTGCCGCCGCCGAGATTGAGACCGGCCACCGCGTTCTTGTAGGTCATGCCGCGCGACAGGCGCAGCACGTCGTTGAGCGCCTCCGCTTCGCTCTTGTACGGCCACATGCGCAGGCCGCCGAGCGAGGGGCCGAGCACCGAATTGTGGATCGCGATGATGGCCTTCAGGCCCGCGTCCTTGTTCTGGCAGAACACGATCTGCTCGTGGCTGGTCTCGGCGATGGTTTCGAAAATCATGGGAACTCCGGATGGGTCGCGAACGTGTCGTCGCGGACGGTGGTGCACGTAGAATCCACTCTCAGGAAACACGCTAACGCATTGTTTCCACAAGTTTTAAGTTCTGGTGCGAACAACCAATAGGGGAAAAAGGCGCGTAGTGTAGCCGCGCCGGCGCAGCCACGACAGTGTGACGCGGCGGGCGTCCGCGCGATGCCGCAGTGCGGATTGCCGTCCGTGCGCGAGCGGCGCAAGATCGTACGCTTTGCCGCCATCGATTCGGAGTGCCTGCATGTCGTACCGCCCGTTGACGTCCGCCATCCTCGCCGCCTGCTTCGCCATCGTGCCGCCGCTGCTGCATGCGGAAGACGCGCAGGACGCCGCCGAACGCAAGGCGGCCGGCGCCATATTCACCGCCTACAACAAGATGCTGGAGTCGAAATTCGCGGTCGACGTGCACACGACCGACGACAAGGGCAACAAGTCGCAGGCGCTCGCTGAATACGAAGGCCTGACCCGCATCCACGTGAAGACCGATCGCATGGAAGTGGTGACCACCCCCGAAGGCACCTGGGTCAAGGCCGACCAAGCCGGCTGGCAGCAGCCGCCGTCGGAAATGGCGGCGATGGTCAAGCAGTTCGTGCCGAAGTCGGCCGCGGAATTGCAGGCCAGTTCGAACAACATCAAAGACGAGGGCGCGACGACCTGGGAAGGCAAGCCGGCGCACGCCTACAGCTACGACACCGAGCTGCAGGTGATGGGGGCCGACGTGAAGTCGCACAACAAGGTCATCATCAACCAGGCCGGCCAATTGGTGCGTTCGGAGAGCGATGGCGAGGCGATGGGCAACAAGTCGCACTCGGTGCAGGACATCCGCTACGACGACAAGCTGAAGGTGTCGCCGCCGCAAGGGTAGGCACAGAGGCCGCCGCCTTCGTCGTTCAGCGGCATGCATCGATCCGCTGGATGGCTCGGGCGTGATCTTTCATGCGCCTTGCTGCCGCGTTGCAAATGCGCGGCGCCAGGGTGCGATGCTGGCATCGTTGTCGTTGTCGTTGTCGTTGTCGTTGTCGTTGTCGTCCTCGTCCTCGTCCTCGTCCGCCTCGCGCCGATGGCCGAACGCGCGCGCTCGGCAGGAATGGACGTCATTTCCGGCATGCACGCGTGGCCGCACGCGTTGGCCGCACAGTCATAGAAGCACACGCCCCCGCGACGTCATTCCCGCGAAAGCGGGAATCCACTTGCATCGGCTCCCAATCGAAAAATGGATTCCCGCTTTCGCAGGAATGACGGCAAGAGGAACTGGGAATGACGGCGAGGCGGAACGGGAGCGACGGCAAGAGGAAATGGGAATGACGCCAACAGGAACTGGGAACGACGGCGAGAGGAGGAACGACGGCGAGAGAAATCGGAAAGACGGCGAGAGGAAATGAAAAGACGGCGAGGAAAGACGGCGAGAGGAAATAGGAAAGACGGCATTCGAGCGTGGTGGTTCGGGAGAGACGGCGTTTGACGGTCGGAAGGCTTGATTAAAGAACGAACGATCGTGCTATATTCCAGTCCATGGCCACCCTCGCCGCCACCCCCAAAGGCGTCGCCACGCGCGACCTGATTGTCGAGCGCGCCTATCAGCAGGTGCGGCTGGGCGGTTTCGAGGGGCTTTCCATCGGGGGTGTCGCCAGCGCGGTGTCGATGTCCAAGAGCGGCGTGTTCGCGCACTTCGGTTCGCGCGAAGAGCTGCAGCGGGCCGTGCTCGAAGCCGGGGTACAGCATTTCATCGAAGCCGTGTTCCGCCCGGCGCTGCGCGAGCGGCGCGGTCTGCCGCGGTTGCTGTCGATCATGCGGCGTACGCTGGAATGGATGAGCGGCAGCCTCGGCGGTTGCCCGATGGTGAGTGCGGCCATCGAGTACGACGACCGCCCCGGTGCGATCCGCGATGCGGTCGCCGCCTACCAGAAGCGCCTGCGCAGCGAGCTGGTCAAGGCGATCGGCATGGCGGTCGAGACCGGCGAGCTGCGCGACGACACCGATGCCGACCAGCTGGCGTTCGAGTTCTTCGCGATCGAACTCGCCGTGCATCACGATTCGCGCCTGTTCGACAAGGACGCCGCCGTGGCGCACGGCCTGCGCGCAGTCGACCGCTTGCTGGCCTCCGCCCGCACCTGAGTTCCGCCGTTTTTCTGACGAGGTATCGCCATGGCCCTTGTACTATCGAAAAATAGCACGGTCGTTCTAAACTCGATCCGCCTGGCCGTGTTTCGTCTCGGCATCCGCATCGGCGGCACGTTCGCGCCGGGCGCGATCCTCGAGCGCGCCGCGCGTTGGTTCTGCACGCCCTCGGCGCAGGCGCGCGAGCGCGCCGGCAGCATGGAATCGGATGCACGGCGCGGCGTGATGTGCGTCGGCGGCGAACGCCTGGCGATCTACGAATGGGGCGAGCCGCGCGCGCAGCCCTACGTGCTGCTGTCGCACGGCTGGTCGAGCTTCGCGCTGCGCTTCCAGCCATGGATCGCGCCGCTGCGCGCAGCCGGGTTCGCCATCGTCGCGTTCGATCAGGTGGGCCATGGGCAGAGCAGCGGCGGGCGCACGACCTTGCCGCAGTTCGCGCATCACCTTGGCTGCGTCGCCGAGCACTACGGGCCCGCCGCCGCCGTGATCGGCCATTCGATGGGCGGCGCGGCGGCGGCCATCGCCATGACCGACGGGCTGCGTGCCGAACGCGCCGTGCTGCTCGCGCCGGCGGCCGATCTTGCCGCGGCCCTGCGCCGTTTCACGCGTGGCATCGGATTGCCGCGATGCCTGTCCAAGCGCCTGCGCGAACGGGTCGAGGCGCAGGCGCAGGTGCGCTTCGACAGCCTGCTGATGCACCCGCGCGTGCGCCGCCTGGCGCAGCCCGCGCTGATCGTGCACGACCTCGACGATCGCGAAGTGCCGTGGGAGGAGGGCGAGCGCTACGCGCGCTACTGGCCCGGCGCGCGCCTGCTCAGCACCGGCGGGCTCGGCCATCACCGCGTGGCGGCCGACGCCGGCGTGATCGACGCCGCGCTGCAGTTCCTGCGCGGCGGCGAAGTCGGCGCGCGCGTGGTGTCGACGCAGGAGCTGCCCTACGGCTACGCCTGAGCCTTCCCACGCAGGCCGCGCGCGGCTCGCGGAGTACAATCGGCACCTTGCCAAAACCGATTGGATTGCGCTCGATGAGTACCCCCGCCAAGCAGGTCGCCACTGCCAGCAGCACTGAACAGGCGCCGCTCCGTTTCGTCACCGCGGCCAGCCTGTTCGATGGGCACGACGCCGCGATCAACATCATGCGCCGGCTGATCCAGGCGCAGGGCGCCGAGGTGATCCACCTCGGCCACAACCGCTCGGTCGAGGACGTGGTGCGCGCCGCGCTGCAGGAAGACGCCGACGCGATCGCGCTGTCGTCCTACCAGGGCGGCCACGTGGAATATTTCAAGTACATGGTCGACATGCTGAAAGAGCGCGGCGCCGGCCACATCCGCGTATTCGGCGGCGGCGGCGGCACCATCACGCCGGAAGAAATCCGCGAGCTGCAGGCCTACGGCGTGGAGCGCATCTACCACCCGAACGACGGCATGCACCTCGGCCTCGTCGCGATGATCGAAGACGTGGTCACGCGCGCGCGCGGCGCCGCCGAAGCGCGCGTGCTCGGCGAAGCCGCGGCGCACGAAACGCCCGCCGCGCAGGTGCCGATCGAGGACGAAATCGCCGTCGGCCACGCGCTCACCGCCATCGAAGAAGGCCGCCACGACGCAGCCCAGCTCGACCGCCTGCGCAAGGAATGGCACCTCGCCGGCAGCCGCACGCCGGTGGTCGGCATCACCGGCACCGGCGGCGCCGGCAAGTCCTCCGTCGTCGACGAACTGCTGCTGCGTTTCCTGCACGCGTTCCCCGACATGCGCGTCGCCGTGCTCGCCGTCGACCCGACCCGGCGCCGCTCCGGCGGCGCGCTGCTCGGCGACCGCATCCGCATGAACTCGCTGCGCAGCAAGCGCGTCTTCATGCGCTCGATGGCCACGCGCCGCCAGCACGCGGCGACCAGCATCGTGCTGAAAGATTGCATCGCGTTCCTGAAAGGGCAGGGCTACGACCTCGTCATCGTCGAGACCGCCGGCATCGGCCAGAGCGACTCGGAAATCGTCGACCTGGTCGACTTTCCCATGTACGTGATGACCAGCGACTACGGCGCGGCCAGCCAGCTCGAGAAGATCGACATGATCGACTTCGCCGAGCTGATCGTGCTCAACAAGTTCGACAAGCGCGGCGCCGAAGACGCCCTGCGCGACGTGCGCAAGCAGTGGAAGCGCAACCGCGTCGCCTTCGCGCTGACCGACGAACAAGTGCCGGTGTACCCGACCATCGCCAGCCAGTTCAACGACCCCGGCGTCACCTGGATGTTCACCAACCTGTGCCGCCTGCTGCGCGAAAAACTCGCCCTGCCGGACGATGTGCGCGTCGACTGGAAACCCGCGTACGACACCTCGCTGAAGGAACCCCGCGCCACCGTGCTGATCCCCGGCCAGCGCGCGCGCTACCTCGCCGAGATCGCCGAACAAGGCCGCGGCATCAACAACACCATCGACACGCAAGCCGAGATCGCCGACCGCGCGCAGTCGTACTGGCAATCGCTGCGCGACCTCGAAGACCCGAGCCTGCCGAAAGCCCTCGACCTCTACGGCAGCGACGACCTGCTCGCCGCTTCCCAGCGCAGGGACCCAGCCGCCAACGACCCGCTCTCGGCGCGCATCGGCCCCGCCATCGCAAGCGAAGCCCCCCTCGTATCCCTTCCCCCGCCTGCGGGGGAAGGTGCCGAAGGCGGAAGGGGGCACACCCCGAACTCGTCCATCCCCCACAGCACCAGCCCATCCCTTCCCCCGCCTGCGGGGGAAAGTGCCGAAGGCGGAAGGGGGCACACCCCGAACTCGTCCATCCCCCACAGCACCAGCCCATCCCTTCCCCCGCCTGCGGGGGAAGGTGCCGAAGGCGGAAGGGGGCACGCTCCAACGCTGCACCCCGACCGCACCC
>DASWPR010000259.1:0-2354 GCA_036398455.1 Dokdonella sp. | reverse complement strand
GCATCGCGGCGCCGAGCGCGTGCGCCGCGAGCGCGTCCTGCGCGCCCGCGGCGATCGCCGCGTCCGCGGTGCGTTCGTCGCCGCCGCCGGTCAGCACGACGACGGCGAGGTGCGGGAATCGCTCGCACAGGTGCCGCACGGCCTCGACACCGGAGCCTTCGTCGCGCTCGAGGTCGACGAGCGCGGCGTCGTAGAAGTGGCGTCCGAGCAGATCGACGGCGAGCGCGGCGGTTCGCGCGTGGTCGACGCGCACGGCACCGATTCCGGCGGCATCCACCAAATCGGGGAGCCTGACCGGATCGGCATGCGGGGCTTCGATCGTCAGGAGATGAACACGATGCGGCATCGCGCGACCGTGGCGTCGAATCGTCGCGCGAGATTAGCTGGTGTGCGGCGCACGCACCTGAACGACGCGTGCGGCAGTCGCCGGCGCCCGATTCGCGGGCGGGTAGGCGGCGTCCGCTCGAGCGACGGCGATCGGCAGAGGACCGGATCGCGTTCCTCGCGATCGATTGCGTCGGCGCGATCGCGGCACGTCGCGGCGCGCGGTTCGTACGGCCTCGACGAGTCCGCCGGCGCCGCTCGCGGGACACTGTCGCCACGCGCGTTCGGGCGAATCCCGGTCGGCCACGACGAAGCCGACAATCGGGCTTGTCTTTCGCTCGGTGGCGGCGACGCCGGCGCAACCGTGTTCTGCGGTGCAGCATCCGGCCGGACATGCGCAATGCGCACGGTCGGTGCATGCCGCTGCGGCGACGCCGCCGCAATGACGGACCGGCCGGCCGCGCTAGGGCCTGTTAACACTATCGGATAAACTAATGCGCATGGAACTCACCCCTGCGCAGTTTGCCTGCATCGAAGATCGTCTGCCCCGCCAGCGGGGTAATGTGGCGTTGAGCAACTTGCAGGTTCTCAACGCGATCTTGTTCGTCGCCGAGAACGGCTGCAAGTGGCGGGCTCTGCCCAAGCGCTTCGGCAACTGGCATACGATCTACACTCGGATGAATCGCTGGGCCAAGGCCGGCGTGCTGGACCGGGTGTTCGAGCGAATGCAGGCCGCGCAGGTGGTGCGTGTTCGGCTCGAGACGGTCAGCTTGGACAGCACGATCGTGAAAGTGCATCCCGACGGCACCGGTGCGCGAAAAAAAATGGTCCGCAAGCCATCGGCCGATCTCGCGGCGGCTGGACCACCAAAATTCATATGGCTGCCGCGGATTCGCGCTGCGCCTTAGCGTTCTCGCTTTCGCCGGGCCAGGCCGGTGACGCACCCGCGGGTCGAGACCTGCTGCGCACGCTGGCAACCCCTCCAGTGGGCTGCCATTTAGTCATGGACCGCGCCTATGAAGGCGATGAAACCCGCCAGCTGGCCTTGGATCTGGGGTTCGAGCCGGTCGTACCGCCGCACCCGTTGCGAACACGTCCGTGGCTTTACGACAAGGCGATATACCGGCGACGTAACGAGATTGAACGGCTCTTCCGGAGGCTCAAAGGCTTCCGACGAGTCTTCAGCCGTTTCGACAAGCTCGATGTCATGTTCGCAGGCTTCATCCACTTCGCGCTGATCGTTGAATCGTTGCGGTAGTGTTAACAGGCCCTAGTGCTTCTTGGGCGGCGGGCCGGGCGGCGGGAACTTCGCCGGATCGAAGCCGCCGACCTCGAATACGAGCGTGCGCGGCGCCTTGCCTTTTTCGCTCACGTCGACGCCGATCTTCTGCGCGCCGGCGAGCTTCGCCAGAAATGCCTTGTCGTCCTTGATGAAGACCGCCGGCTCTCCGCTCGGCGGCGCATACGCGCTCACGCGCTGCGGCGGCTGGGCATCGAAGCGCACGGCCAGCGTGCAGCTCGCGCCGCACTGGAATCCCTTGCCGCTGCCGAACAGGTACACGCTCTGGCCCCAGGCCGAATGGCGCCGCAGCACGAGCCGCACGCGATTCTCGGCGGCCGCGTCGCTGCTGTAGATCGATGCGGTGTTCTGGTCGCCGCCGGACTCCTTGCCGGACTGGTAGATCCAGAGGCGCTCGAGGCGCCGTCGCGTCGCCAGCGCACCCGCCTTCGCGCTCGCGTCCGCCAGCGTTCGCTGGACCTCCTGCGCGGCCGGGCTGCCCGGATATTTAGCGACGATCTCCTGACCGATCGGGGCGGCGAGCTCCCAGGATTGCTGCTGCTGCAGCTTGCGGTAGAGCTCCAGCGACTTCGCGAGCTGCGCATCCGTCGCCGGCGCCTGCGCCTGCGGCGGAGCGGGCGCCGGCGCCGGCGAACAGCCCGCACCCGCGACGGCGAGCAGCAGCAGGATCGTTCGAATGCGCATACGGCCGGTTCTCCCCCTCGGACCGCCGATCATAGGAGGCCCGGCG
>DASWPR010000258.1:0-1894 GCA_036398455.1 Dokdonella sp. | reverse complement strand
AACGCATACAGCGTGCCGCCGTCGAGTGCGACGGCGTGTTCCTCGTAGATGATACCCGGCAGGATGCCGAGCGGCGGACCGCCGGAAGGATAGTCGGTAAAGACGCCGTCGCGATGCACGATGACCGGCGGGAAGCCGGCGCCGGCGAAGCGCACGCGGCGCGCGGCGCGGTCGCAGTAGCCGACCACGGCGCAGACGAAGCGACCGTCCTGCGTGGTCTCGCACAACTCGTCGTTCGCGCGTGCCAGCCAGGCGGTCGGCGCGATGCCGTCCTTGCCGGCCCAGCGCAGCAGGCTCGCCGCGCGCACCATCAGCAGCGCCGCATCCAGCCCCTTGCCGGAGATGTCGCCGATGACGAAACCGACGCGCCCGTCGGCAAGTTCGAAATAGTCGTAGAAGTCGCCCGATATCTCGTGCGCCGGCCGATTCACGCCGACCACCGGGAAACCGTCGCGACGGCGCTTGGGCAGCAGCGATTTCTGCAGGCGCCGGGCCAGGTCGAACTCGCGTCGCAGGCGCTGCTGCTCGATCAGGTCGCCGGCCATGCGTGCGTTGTTGATCGCCAGCGCGGCCGGCGCAGCGATCAGTTCGAGTATCTCGGCATCCGCCGCCGACAGCGCGGCGCCGTCGCGGCGATTGACGATCTCGAGGGCGCCGATCGGGCCATGCGCGGTGCGCAGCGGCACGCAGACCAGGCTCTTGGTGACGAAACCGCTGGCATCGTCGGCCGCGCGCCAGACGCGCGCGTCGGTGGCGGCGTCGGCCACGATCTGGGTCGCGTTGGCGGCGACGGCACGGCCGACCACGCCCTGGCCGAGCGCCAGGCGCGCGCCGGTGATGTCGACCGGACCGATGCACAGGCGACATTCGAGCACGTTCGTCGCCGGATCGAGCAGGAACAGCGTGGCGCCTTCGACCTGCATGAAGTCGACCACGCGATTGACCAGTTCGGGCAAGGTCGTGCGCAAATCCAGCGACACGGCCATGGCCTGCGAGAGTTCAGCCAGAAACGCCAGCGTCGTCGCCTCGCGCGCCGGCGGCGCGAACGCGTGCGGCAGCCGGGCGCGGGCGGCTTTCACGGCGGCGTGTCGCCTCGTGCATTGCCGCGCTGCAGGCGCCGGCTGCTGCGCTTCTGGTGCAGACCCCACAGTGTCATGACCGGACCGGACAACACATACAGCACGGCGATCGCCAGCATCACGCGCGGCGTGTCGACCGCCAGCGCGACCAGGATCAGCATCGCGATCGGGATCCAGATGAACGGCACGCGGTCCGATTTCGGTCCCGCCTTGAAGCTGAAATAGCGGAAGCGGCTGACCATCAGCAGGCCGGCGACGATCGCCACCACCGGCGTCACGAAATCCATGTCGCTGGCGCTGAGGCCGAACAGGCCCTTGTCCTCGGTGGCCCACACGAAGGCCATGCACAGTCCCGCCGCGGCCGGACTGGCGAGACCCTGGAAATAGCGTTTGTCGGCGACGCCGACCTGGGTGTTGAAGCGCGCCAGGCGCAGCGCAGCGCAGGCTGCATAGATGAACGCCGCGGCCCAGCCGAGCTTGCCCCAGCCCGAACCGTAGGCCTTCAGGGCGGACAGGGACCACGTATACAGCACCAGGGCGGGCGCCAGACCGAAGCTGACCAGGTCCGACAGCGAGTCGTACTGCACGCCGAACTCGCTCTGCGTGCCGGTCAGGCGGGCGACGCGGCCGTCGAGGCCGTCAAGCACGCCGGCGATGAAGACGGCGACGGCGGCCTCGGCGTAGCGTCCGCCGATCGCAGCCACGATCGCGTAGAAACCGGCGAACAGGGCGGCTGTCGTAAACAGGTTCGGCAGCAGGTAGATTCCGCGCGGAGGACGGCGCGGGCCGGTCGAGGTGTCGTCCATACCGATCAG
>DASWPR010000257.1:0-4738 GCA_036398455.1 Dokdonella sp. | reverse complement strand
GCTGGAAGCACTCGCCAGCCTCGATGGCCGCGCGGTGACCGTGCTCGTCGGCGGATTCGATCGCGGTCTCGACTGGCATGCGTTCGCCGAACACATGCGCAGCGAACCTGCACACGCGATCGTCACGATGGGTGCGAATGGCGCGCGCATCCACGCGCTGCTCGGCGAATCGGCCGGCGGCGCGGCGCTACGCGGCGAAACCGATCTCGCGTCCGCGGTGCGCGCCGCCCGCAGCCTGACGCCGGCGGGCGGCGTGGTGCTGCTGTCGCCGGGTGCGCCGAGCTTCGATCAGTTCACCGACTACGCCGCACGCGGCCGCGCATTCGCCGCGCTGGCCGGATTCGATGGCGCCGGCAGCGACGTCATCGAAGGCCTCGGCATCGGCTGAACCCGCCCACGTGTGGCGGCTGAACCCGCGCGGCGTCAGAGGCTTTCGAAGCCGTCGAAGAAGATGCTGTCGACGGCCGGGGCCACGACGAATTCGACCGGCACCGCCTGCGTGCGCAGGCGCGGATCGTTTCCGCTCACGCACACGGTCGCGTGATAGCGGCCCGCGTCGAGTCCACTGGCATTGAAGGTCAGCGTCACCGTCGAGGTCGCGTTCACCGCGGTCGTTCCGCTCGCCGGGTGGATACTGAGCCAGCTCGCGGCGGAGGCATCGGCGCAGTCGTCGGGCGGCAGGATCGCGAACGCATCCAGGTGCACCTGCGTGCTGCCGATCGGTGCGATCGGCGTCGCCACGCCGGTGCTGGTGTCGATCGTGTACATCTCGCTGCTGCCGTCGTCGGCGCTGCGGGTCCAGTAGAGCGTGTGCGTCGTGTGGTCGAAGCTCATGCCCTGGCGGGTGGAGCCGACATTGACGCCGAGCGAACCGATGCGCTGCGCCACGCCCGTGGCGGTGTCGATGCTGAGCAGGCCGCCGCCCATTCCGGTGTCGTAGGTATCGATGCCGTAGAGCCGTCCGTCGCTGTCGAAGGCGATATCGACGACGCAGTTCTGGCGGCCGGTGTCCACCGCGCCGACCCGGCGCGCGGTACCGGTACTGCGGTGGATCGTGAAGAGAATCGAGCTGGCGAGTCCGCACTCCGTCGTGGTTGCGTAGAACGTCCTTGAAACCGGATCCCAGGCGAGCCCGCTCCAGCTGGCATTGCCCGGCGGGACGGCGAGTCCGATGTCGCTGACCGCGCCGCTTGCGGTGTCCACGCTGACGAACGCGTTGCGATGGCCGGCACTCGAGCCGTCGATCGCGTAGAGCCGGGTCGGATCGGCATCGACGAAATCGCCGCCGGCCAGGCTGTAGTCGGTGCTCGCGACGAGGTCGAGGCTGCCCGGCGCCGACGCATCGAGCGTGACGAAGCGCTGGTTCTGGATGTCTTCGGCGAATGCGCTCAACGACGGGCTGCCCAGCGCAAGACGAGGCGCGGCCACGGCGCCTGCCTGCGTCGCCCCGGCCTGCACGGCGCTCCACGTCAAGGCCTGCGTGCCCTGGTTGCCGATCGTCATCGGCATGCTCATGCTGACGCCGACGACGCTGTTTGCGGTGGCCGTCGTCGGCGTTACCGTCATCGCGGGACTCTGCGCGCGGATGTCGATACTCGCGGACGCGGTGTACACCACCGGTGCCGTCAACGCCCACGCGATGCCCGAGCCGCTGCTCACGGACGGTTGGAAAACCGAGAACTGGTGCGCCAGGTCCGCATTCGCCTGCAGCCCGATCGCGGCGAGCGCGCCGCCGCTCGACGTAGCGGGAACCGTATCGACATCCTGGTACTGGAACGCCAGCGCGCCGCCGCTTTCGTCGAGGATCAGTTCGAAGGTGAAGCCGTCGCTTGCGCCGTACGGAAGGCGGTCGTACCACTCGACGACGAAGCGCCGGTTCGGCGCGCTGCCGATCGTCGCGTAGTAGATGTCGCCGGTATCGGCCACCAGTTCCTCCCACAGCGGCAGGATCGCGGCCGCAGGCAGGTAGGAGCTCGGCAGCGACTGGCTCGCATAGAACGCATAGCCGGGGCACGGTGCGTAGTCGAGCAGCACGAAGCCGTCGCTGGAAACGCACATCTGGTTGGACGACACGCCGTAGAAATTGAAATCGAACGGCAGCGTGACGCCTGCGATGCCTTCGCTGCCGATGCCGAGGGCGGTGCCGTCCTCGGTGATGTCGATGAAGCCGCTGCCGTCGGTGACGCTCGGCGCGTAGTCCGGCAGCGCAGCCTGGGCGGACCACGTCGACACGATCGACTCGTCGTCTCCCACCGTGAACTGGCGGAAGTATTGATAGTCCGCTCCCGGCGGCAGCGGCTGCTGCAGCAGCTGGAACAGCGTGCCGTCGGTGTCGTCGCTCAAGGTGTGGTAGTCGAGCTCGACGCTGCTGCCGTTGGTTGCGGTGTAGCACGCATAGACCCGTTCGCCGACCTCGGCGTCGATGCTGCTCGTGCTGCCGCAGGCCGGAGGCAGCGCCGTCGACAAGGTGACGGCGAGGCACAGATGGCCGCTGGCACACGTGCTTCCCGCTGTGTGTGCGGCCGCGCTGCCGTGCACGGCGAGGGTTCGGATGCCCGGGGCCGTGGCGACCGCCGTTCTTGCAGGGAGGGATGGCGCGACCGGCGTCGCGGCCGCGTGCACGGCGCTGGCGATCGCAGCCGACAGCGCCGCCGCAGCGGCAAGGAGCGGAAATCTGAATACGTTCATCGGTCGCCGATCGGTACCCCTGGCCGCGAGCATTGCGCAAATCTCTCGTGACATTTGTAAAAAGTTCTAAAGACGCGCGGGCGCGATCACGTTGCGTGCGCAGGCCGGCCTGTGCCGAGGCGCCAGGGGCGCTGGGCTGCGACGAGGCCGGCACGAGCGCGGTGACGGAAACACGCGCCGTCGGCCTATCATGCCGCACCCTACTACCCAGGAGTCGTGCCATGTCCGTACTGCGCTTCCTTGCCGCACTGGTTTTTTCCTGCTTCGGCCTGGCGTCGGCCGAGGCGGCGCTGGTCGCCCGCAACATCGACTACGACGTCGGCGGCAAGAAAATGCAAAGCGTGCTCGTCTACGACGATGCGGTGAAGACGGCGCGACCGGGCATCGTGATGACGCCGGACTGGCTCGGCATCAACGCCGACAACATCGCGCTGGCCAAGCAGATCGCCGGCAAGGACTACGTGATCCTGCTCGCCGACGTGTACGGCGTGGACGTACGGCCGAAGAATCCGCAGGAAGCCACCGCGGCGACCAAGGCGATGTACGATCATCGCGGCGACCTGCGCGCGCGCATCGACGGCGCGCTGGCGCAGCTGAAGGCGCAGGCCGGCAAGGCCCCGCTCGACGGTCGGCACTATGGCGCGATCGGCTTCTGCTTCGGTGGCGCGACCACGCTGGACCTGGCACGCAGCGGCGACGACGTGCAGGGCGTCGTGTCGTTCCATGGCAACCTGTCCACCGACGATCCGGCGCTGGCGAAGAACATCAAGGCCAAGGTGCTGGTGCTGCACGGCGCCGACGACAAGTTCGAGTCGCCCGAGCAGATCGCCGGCTTCCAGCAGGAAATGCGCGACGCCGGCGTCGACTGGCAGTTCCTCAGCTACGGCGGCGCGGTGCATTGCTTCGCGATCCCGAGCGCGCACGGCGAAGTGCCGGGATGCAAGTACGACGAGCGCACGGCTACGCGCGCGTTCGCGCAGATGCATGCGTTCTTCGGCGAGACGTTCGCCGCGAAGTAAGGCCCGGGCGATGCCCGCGGCGATGTCAACCGGAAGCGGCGGCGCCTGCGCGAGCGGGCGCCGCGATGGCTTGCCGGGCCGCCCATTCGTTTGTCGAAGGCGTCCGTCACGCAGACGCGGCGGACGCTGCGCTCAGCGCGTGCGGTCGATCGCGTAGTCGGCCAGCATGCCGAGCGCATCGCGCGCGTCGGAATGCGGCAGCGCCGCCAGTGCTTCCCGCGCGGAGCGTGCATAGGCGCGCGCATGATCGCGTGAAGCGTCCAGCGCGCCGGTGTTGCGGATCGCGGCGAGCACGTCGTCCAGCGCATCCAGGCCGCCGGCCTGGATCGCGCGCTTCAACAGGCCGGCCTGCGCGGCATCGCTGCGTTCGATCGCGATGATCAGCGGCAGCGTCGGCTTGCCTTCGGCGAGGTCGTCGCCGATGTTCTTGCCGAGCGTGCCGGCGTCGGAGACGTAGTCGAGCACGTCGTCGGCGATCTGGAATGCGTAGCCGAGGTCGAGCCCATAGCGCGCCAGCGCTTCTTCCTGCTCGGGCGGCAGGCCGGCCAGTACCGCGCCGAGCCGCGTCGCCGCGGCGAACAGCACGGCGGTCTTGCGTTCGATCACGTCGAGGTAGGCACGCTCGCGGGTGTCCGGATTGCCGATGTTGAGCAATTGCAGCACCTCGCCTTCGGCGATGCGATTGGTGGTGTCGGCGAGGATCCGCATCACGCGCATGCTGTCGAGCTCGACCATCATCTGGAACGAGCGCGAGTAGAGAAAATCGCCGACCAGCACGCTGGCCGCGTTGCCCCACACTGCGTTCGCGGTCTGGCGTCCGCGGCGCAAGTCCGATTCGTCGACGACATCGTCGTGCAGCAAGGTCGAGGTATGGATGAACTCGATCAGCGCGGCGAGCTGGATCCGATGCGTCCCCTCATAGCCGGCCGCACGCGCCGCGAGCAGGTGCAGCATCGGCCGCAGCCGCTTGCCGCCGCCGCCGATGATGTGCTCCGCCACCTGGTTGATCAGCACCACATCGGAGGCGAGCC
>DASWPR010000256.1:0-10224 GCA_036398455.1 Dokdonella sp. | reverse complement strand
TGCGGAACGACTCGATTCGCCACGGCGCGCGGCGCGAGCCGCGCACCGGGGCAGCGTTCAGCGCAGCTCGTGCTCTTCGATCGCGTCGACGCGATCCGGATAGAACGCCAGATGCCCGGCGATCTCGGCGACGGCCGCATGCGGCGCCTCGTAGGTCCACACTGCGTTCACGGCGCGCGCGCCGCCCGCTTCGATGCTGTAGTACGCGCAGTCGCCCTTGTAAGGACAATAGGTGGCGTGATCGGTGCGCTGCAGTTGCGTCATGTCGACATCCTTGCGCGGGATGTACTGCACCGGGCCGTAGTTGGCTTCGCGCAGCACCAGCGCTGCGCGCGTGTCGGCGATGACGCGGCCGGCGACCGTCACGCTCACGCGCTTCGGGTTCGGCTCGATCGTGATCGGATGATCCGGCCCTGGAATCCTGACGGGTTTTGCTGACATTTCGGAGCTCCGTGTCTATTCGTTGAATGATGCCGCACGCCTGCACGCACGACGGCGGGCGGCGACGCACTCAGGCGGCCGCTTCGAGTCCGAACACGGCGAAGCGGTTTCCGGCGTCGCTCCAGCAAGCGGCAACGCGCCAGCCGCTGCGCGCGGCAAGATCGGCAACCGTGCGCTCGTCGTACTTGCGCGAACTTTCGGTATGGATGCTCTCGCCCGCCGCGAACGCGAAGCATTGCCCGTCGACCTCGACGGTGCGCGCATCGAGACTGACCAGGTGCATCTCGACCGCCGACTCGCCCGCGTTCCAGCGCGCCTCGTGTGCGAAACGATCGAGCGGAAACTCGCCGTCCAGTTCGCGATTGACGCGCGCGAGCAGGTTGAGATTGAACGCCGCGGTCACGCCTGCGCGATCGTCGTAGGCGGCCAGCAGGGTCGGCAGATCTTTCTTGAGATCGGCGCCGACCACCGCCGAACCGCGCCGCCCGACGTGCCGGCGCATGCGGCGCAGGAATGCCAGCGTCTCGGTTTCGTCGAGGTTGCCGATCGTCGATCCGGGGAAGAATCCGGCACGCCGCGTTCGCGGCAGATCGGCGGGCAGATCGAAATCCGTGGTGAAGTCGGCAATGACGCCGCGCGTCTCCAGCTGCGGGTAGCGCGCGCGCATGCGTTCGATGGTCTGGTCGAGGAAATCGCCGGCGATGTCGATCGGAACGTACAGCCGCGGCGCCTGCAGCGCATCGATCAGGATTTCCGTCTTGATGCCGGCACCGGCGCCGTATTCGAACAGGACCGCGCCTGCTCCGACGAACGCCGCGATCGGGCCGGCGTGCTCGCGCAGGATGCCGGTCTCGGTGCGCGTCGGATAATATTGCTCGAGGTGCGTGATCTCCTCGAAGAGCTGCGAGCCGCGATCGTCGTAGAGCCAGCGGCTCGGCAGGGTTTTCTGCGTCTGCGCAAGGCCCGCCATGACGTCGGTGCGGAACGCTTCGAGCTGCAGGGTTCGTAGATCGACACGGTCAAGCATCTTGAACGTCCTCGGCCAATCGCAGTCCGGAGAACTGCCATCGCGTAGCGGGAGGGAAGAAATTGCGGTAGCTGGCGCGCACGTGCCCGGCCGGCGTCACGCACGAGCCGCCGCGCAGCACGAACTGCCCGGACATGAACTTGCCGTTGTATTCGCCGAGCGCGCCTTCGAACGGACGGAAGCGCGGATACGGCAGGTAGGCACCCTGCGTCCACTCCCACACGTCGCCGAACATCTGGCGCAGGCCGCTCTCCGTGGCTGCCGCGGGCTTCGGCCGCAGGCGTCCGGAATCGGCGAAATTGCCGCCCGGCGCGATGTTCTGCGCGGCCTGCTCCGATGTGGCGCGCGAGGTAGCCGCGTGCTCCCATTCGGCCTCGGTCGGCAGGCGCCGGCCGGCCCAGCGCGCAAACGCTTCGGCCTCGAAATAACTGATGTGCGCAACCGGCGCGGAGGGATCGATCGCCTGCGCGCCGCGCAGCGTCATCGTCCAGTAGTCGCCGTCGCGCTCTTCCCAGTAGAGCGGCATCGACCACTCCTCGGCGCGCACGTTGGCCCAGCCTTCCGACAGCCACAGCAACGCATTGCGATAACCGCCGTCGGCGATGAATTCCATCCATTCCGCATTCGTGACGAGGCGGTCGGCCAAGCGGAATGGTTCGATCCAGACGCGATGGCGCGGACGCTCGCAGTCGAACGCGAAGCCGCGCTCGCCGTGTCCGATTTCCACCAGGCCGCCTTCGAAGGGCACATAGCCCGGCGCCGCCGTCACGGCCGGCTCGACCGCGATCGGAACCGGGTCCTTGTAGGCTGGCCGCAGCGGGTTCTGCGCGAACAGATGAAGAATATCCGTCAGCAGAAGCTCCTGGTGTTGCTGTTCGTGCTGGCAGCCGAGTTCGATGAGCGCCGCGACGGCGGCCGGCGGCTCGCGCTCCAGCAATGCGGCGATGGCGGCATCGACATGATCGCGATAGGAACGGATCGCAGCGAGCGTGGGCCGCGTGATCATGCCGCGGCGCGGCCGTGGCTGGCGTGCGCCGATCGCCTCGTAATAGGAATTGAAAAGAAACTCGAAGCCGGCGTCGAATACGCGATAACCCGGCAGATGCGGCACCAGGACCATGGTTTCGAAGAACCAGGTGGTGTGCGCGAGATGCCATTTCGCGGGGCTCGCGTCCGGCATCGACTGCACGGTCGCGTCCGCATCCGACAACGGCGCCGCGAGACCGGCGCTGGCCTGACGCACGCTGCGGTACAGCTGCGAGAGCTCCGAAGGGTGCAGGGCTGAGCGGAATATCTGCTTGGCTTTCATGGGCCCCCGGCGCTTGTACTGCTCACGAACCAGTGGAAGTTGTGACGATCCGTCCCGACTCAAGCGTCCGACGCTGCCCGATTCAAAGGATGCCGCGGCACCTGCAAAGAAGCGGAGCGAGTTGTGGTCAGACCGGGACAATGCGCATTGTCTGACAAATTTTCCTTTATCTTCGATGACTCGCATCGACGCAGGAACGCTCGCGTTCATGCTCGCTGATTCGGCGCAGATCGACGCATGCAGCCGTTGCAGCGCCGGCATGGAGGCTGCCGCGCCAAGCACGCCACCAACCGCCGACGGCACGCCAGCCGCCCCGAGGGCGAGTGAGCGCAGCCTGCCGCCGAATTCCGCCGCGATCGAGCCGCCCTATCTGGACTTCTGCGGAGTGGGCGATCGCCCAGCCCAGGCGTCGAACAGCGCTTCGCCGCGCAAGGGGGCGTATAGGTCGTCGCGCAGTTCGATGCGCCCCCACACGGGATTGATCGAGACGAATACGCCGAGATAGTCGAGCGCGCTGCGCGTATCGCCCATCGTCATCGCCAGCCGCGCCGCGCGTCGCCAGATCCGGTCCCATTGACCGCTGCGATGAAGCGCTTCGGCGATCGAAGCACGCGCTTCCTCCTTGGCGCCCTTCTTCGCCTGATGCTCGGCGCGGATGATCGCCTGCAAAGCATCGTGCTGTTCCAGCAGGCGGCGCAAATCCACGATCGGCTCGGCCGCGCCGTCGACGCGCAGGTCGATGTCCTGCCAGGCGCCGTCGCTGGTGCGCACGAGCAGCGCCGCGGAGTATTTTCCGATCGTCTGGCCGCCGGCAGCCTGGCCGGCTTCCAGGCTGCTCATCAGGCGCTGCGCCAGCGGTCCTTTCGCTGCGAGGAAGGACTGCTCCATCGCGGCGATGACCGCCTCGCCGACGAGCCCGTTGCCCTGCACCGAATAGCCGTCGCCATGACGGGCGCCCGCCCACGGCGATTCCATCGCCTCCGCGCCGGTGAACGAGGCCGCGCGGCCTTTTGCATCGACGACGGCGACCTGGCGCGCCTGGATGGTCGTGCCGTCGAAATCGCCGTCGCCGTCGAGCAGCGCCTTGACCACCGCGTCCGGCGACTTGCCGGACGCCAGCAGGCCGAGCCCTTTCGGGCCGTAGTTCGGATTCGTCTCGAACTGGGTGACCAGCGCGCCGGTCTTCGCCTGCGCATAGGCGACGCTGGCGCCGACGGCCAGGTTGTTCGTCGCCACCGCCACGCCGCAATCGCCGTTGCCGTCGCAGGCGGCGATCGAGAACGTCGCGCTCGCCAGGGAAGGCAGCAGCAGGGCCCATAGCGCCAGCAGCGGGAGCGCGCATGCAAGGCCGCGACGGTACCGGCGAGCGCCCGCCAACGGCGGCCTGCAAACGGTGCGCGGCTTCCTCGTTCCCGCCTGATCAGTGTGGTGCCGTGACAGGTACATCCAAACCTCGCCGTGTCGCCCGATCGAAGGCGCGAAACATAACCGCTTTTGATGATGCCGCGCTGACGGAAAACCGCGACGCCGGCGACCCGGGCGGCAGATCGGCGGCGCGTGTGGTCCGGTGCAGCCCAACGTGCCGATCCGACGCCCTCTTGCGTCGCTGGATCACGAGAAATCCTGTCGAAATCATGAAAAGGTCATGCTTGCCCGGAGCCGCTTTGCTGCAATCGCGAGCCTGTTTCCCCGAGGTGACACCGCATGCGCACGCCCGATCGCTCCTCCTTCACACCCGCCTTCGTCAAGGCACCCCTGGCCATCGGCCTCGCCCTGATCCTCGGCAGCAGCGCAGCCTGGTCGGCCGCGACGCCGGCGCTCGGCGCCGGACTCTGGCCGGCGGCGGCGAGCGGACTGCGCTCGCGCGCACAGCGCGCCGCCCTCGCCGGCGCGCCGCAGCGTACGGCCGGCGCCGCTGTCGTCAGCAATTGCGACGACAGCGGCGCAGGTTCGCTGCGCGATGCGCTCACCCACGCGGTATCCGGCGACGTCATCGACCTGACCACGCTCGCGTGCAGCAGCATCACGCTGACCACCGGTGCGCTGACGATCGCTGCCGACGACCTCACCTTGAACGGCCCCGGCGCCGGCCAGCTCGCGATCGATGCCGGCAACGCGAGCCGCATCATTGAACATTCCAGCTATTACGGCACGCTGACCATCGACGGCCTGACTCTGCAGCACGGCACTTATGTCTATGCCGGCCCGAATCTCTACAGCGGCCTGGCGCCGGGGGCGTGCGTGTTGTCCAACGCGAGCGTGACGGTGGTCAACAGCACGATAGAGGACTGCAATGCCAGCGGAAAAGCCGTCTCCGGCGGCGCCATCCGCTCGCTCGGCAAGCTCTACCTGATCGAGAGCACCGTAAGCAACGTCACTGCGACGGCAACGGCAAGCGACATCTCCGCGACGATCTACGGCGGCGCGATCTACGCGAAGGCGGCCTACATCTATGGCAGCACGGTCAGCAACGCGACCATTGCGGCGTCCAGCACGACCGCATTCAGCGGCGTCCTCGGCGGCGGCATCTTCGGCTCCTATGGCGTGGCGCTGAAGGACAGCACGGTCACCGGCGTCAACGTCACGGTGGTGGCGGCGAAGGATGCCTACGCCAAGGGCGGCGGCGTCGGCACGCCCGGCACGATCATCATGAGCAACAGCACGGTGTCGAACAACTCGGTGCATGGCACCCCAGGGGCCGGCGCGAGCGGCGCCTACATCTATACCAGCGCGATCGGCGGCGCCGGCGTCTACGTCATGTCGGTTCCGCGCGGCCTGCCGCCGCAGTCGACCATCGACAACTCCACCATCAGCGGCAACTCGGCCATCTGCGACGGCGAACCCGGCCAGTATACGGTCGGCGGCGGCGCCGGCGCGGCGAGCTGGTCGCCGCTGCCGCTGACGATCACCAATTCCACCTTCTCCGGCAACCGCACGAACCTGGACGGCGGCGCCCTCTACACGCGTCACCTCGGCTCGATCACGCTGGCCAATTCGACCCTCACCGACAACACCGCGCGCAACGGCGGCGGCATCGCCGACAAGGATGGCGAAGCGCCGTACGGCATCGTGACCCACAGCAGCATCGTGGCCGGCAACCATCAGACCGACACCGCAAACCCGGTCGATATCTTCACCGCCCACACGATCACCGGCGCGAACAACCTGATCGCCTCGGCCAACGCCACGCTGCCCGGCGATACGCTCGGCGGCGAGCCGCTGCTCGGACCACTCGCCGACAACGGCGGCCCGACGATGACGCATGTGCTGCTGGCCGGCAGTCCGGCGATCGATGCCGGCAGCAACCTCGCCAGCCTCGATACCGATCAGCGCGGCGACGGCTATGTCCGCGTCTTCGGCACGGCCGCGGATATCGGCGCGTTCGAGAGCCAGGGCGCGCCCGACCTCATTTTCGCCGACGGCTTCGACTGATCTCCAGTCGTCGATGCGGCGCGCCGCACTCCCTGCGGCGCTTGCGCTGAAACCGGGCACGGCGGAGGGCGTCCGTGCCCGGCTTTTTTGGAACGATCGAGCGCTGCTACTTCGACGCCGGTGCGTCGAGGAAGCGCACCAGCTCAGCCATCGTCTGCTCCGGCGCCTCTTCCATCAGCCAATGGCCCGAGCCCTTGATGATGACGCCCTGTACGTTCGTCGCGACCAGGCGGCCCTGCCCGATCAGGAATTGACCCGACGCCTTCTCGCCGGCCAGCACGAGCATGGGCATCGGCAGCGGCGTCTTTGCGAACCCGGCGAAGTCCTTCGCATCCTGATCGAAGGCGTGGAAGTATTCGAAGCCCGCGCGCATGCCGCCCGGCTTGGCATATTCCGCCGCATAGAAAACCCGATCGGCTTCCGGCACGGAGTGCTTCGGATCGGCCGCGAAGTCGTTCCAGAAGTGCTCGAAGTAGATGCGCTCGCGACCATCGACCAGCTTCAGCGGCGTCTCGCCGTAGAAATTGAAATGCCATTTGTCGCGCAGCAGCCAGACCGACTGCCAGTCGCCGACGCCCGGCAGGAACGCATCCATCAGCACGATGCTTTCGACTTCGTCCGGATACTGCGCGGCATACGCGTACGCGACCATCAGGCCGATGTCGTGCCCGACCACCTTCACCTTGGCGAAACCGAGCTTGTGCACCAGCGCGTGGATGTCCTGCGCCAGGGACTTCTTGTCGTAGCCGCCCGGAGGTTTGCCCGATTCGCCGCTGCCGCGCAGGTCCGGCGCGATGACGACGCGGCGATCGGCCAGCTTCGGGATCAGCGGTAGCCACATGTGGCTGGTTTCCGCGTAACCGTGCAGCAGCACGACCGGCGTTTCCTTGCCCTGCCCCGCCTGCAGATAATGCAGCTCGGTACCGTTGACGCTGGCCGTGTGACTTTGCACGGACGCGTTCGACTGCGCATGCGCGGCGCCGTGCAGCAGCACGCCCAGTGCGAGTGCAAATGCGACGCCCGCCTGTTTCAACCCTCGTTGAATCCGGTTCATTGCAACCCCCTTGTGAAAAGCATCCGGACTGCACGATTGCAGCCCGGTTCCCGCCCATGCAATCAGAGCTGGCTCATGCCGCCGTCGACGATGATTTCGCTGCCGACGATGAAGGCCGATTCCGTGCTTGCCAGGTGCAGCACGGTCGAAGCGATTTCCTGCGGCGTGCCGAAGCGGCCGAGCGGAACCTGCGCCTGGATCTGCGCCGCGACGGTTTCCAGCGTCGCCGCATCCATGCCGAGCTTGCCGTAGAGCGGCGTGTGCACCGGCCCCGGGCTGATCACGTTGACGCGTACGCCGCGCGGCAGCAGCTCGGCCGAGAGGGTCTTCGCCAGCGAGATGACGGCCGCCTTGCTGGCGGCATACACCGATGAATTGGGCATGCCGAGATGCGCGTTGATCGACCCGTTGATCACGATCGACGCGCCCCGATTGAGCAGCGGCAGCAGGGCCTGGATCTGGAAATAGGCGCCCTTCACGTTGATGTCGAAGGTGTGGTCCCAGAGCGCCTCGTCGACCTCGGCAAACGGCGCGAATTTTGCGACGCCCGCATTGACGAACACCGCGTCGAGCTTGATGCCGTGGCCGTTGATCGTGCGAGAAAGTTCCTTCGCCGCCGCGAGGGAGCCGGCATCGTTGCGGATCGCCAGCGCGTCCGCACCGAGTTGAGCCTTGGCCTGTTCGAGCGCAGCGGCATCGCGGCCGGTGATGACGACGCGCGCGCCTTCGGCGGCGAACGCTTGTGCGGCCGCCAGGCCGATGCCGCTGCTGCCGCCGGTGACCAGGACCGATTTTCCTTCGAAGCGATTCATGCGGTTCTCCGTATGGGTCTGTGAGCGAGGTGAGGCGTATCCTGCGCCCGCCCGCACGATTTGCCGTAGCATCGCTTCGATGCACTCGTTCGAAAGGATCGAACATGTTGTCCGAGCCTGAACTGGCCTTGCTGGAGGCGATTCGCGACACCGGCAGCCTGTCGCGCGCGGCCGTCCGGCTGGGCAAGGCACCCTCGACCATTTCGCATGCCGCGCGCCAGCTCGAAGCGCGCTTCGATGCCCTGCTGTTCGATCGCCGCCGCTATCGCCTGCAACTGACGCCGGCCGGGCACCTGCTCGCGCAGGAGTCGGCGCGGCTGATGCAGGACGTATTGCGCCTGACGCATCGGGTCAAGCAGATTGCCGGCGGCTGGGAAGACCGCCTGTGGATCGTCAGCGACGAACTGCTCGAATTCGAGACACTGATTCCCGTGATCCACGCGTTCGACAAGCTGCGCTCCGGCGTCAGCCTGCGCATCACCCACGAAGTGCTCGGCGGCACCTGGGAAGCCCTGCGCGATGGACGCGCCCAGCTCGTCATCGGCGCCACCAACGAACCACCGGTGATCCCCAAGCTGCAATGGTTCGAACTCGGCGTCACCCGCTGGGTGTTCGCGATCGCGCCGCGCCATCCGCTTGCCGGCGCGAGCGAACCGCTGCAGCGCGAAACGATCTCGGCGCACCGCGCTGTCGTCGTCGCGGACTCCTCGCGCCGTCCGGATGCGCGCGGCTACGGCGTCCTCGGCGGGCAGGCGACGCTCGCCGTGCCGAGCATGCGCGCGAAGATCGACGCGCAACGCGACGGCCTCGGTGTCGGCTGGCTGCCACGCGCACGCGTCGCTTCGCTGCTCAAGCGCGGCGAACTGATCGAAAAGCGCGTGGCGGACCCGCGCGAACCGAACACGCTGTACGTCGCGTGGCGCGGCGATCACGAAGGGCGCGCACTGGCATGGTGGCTCGACCAGCTGCGCCAGAAGCGCCTGGCGAACCTGCTCGCCCAGGGCATCGATGTATTTGCGTGAAGCACGCAGGGAGCCGCCCGCAAAAAGCAGCGGGCGAAGACGCGCGCAGTCGCTGCGGCAGAAACCTGCGGTGGACTGCGGTCGGGGAATACCGCAGCCCACCGTCAGCAGCGCGGCGGCAGGGCGTCGCCGCACCCATCACTGTCCGGCATAGGCAGATGCCGGACGCCGATGTTGCACCGGCAACCAGCACGCGGACGATGCAATCAGGGAGGCATCGGACACGAATGGTTACGGTAACTCCATCGTCGTCCAGCCAGGCCCGATCGCTCAATGGGCAGTTCCACCCAGGAAGGCAGCCCGCGCGTACCCAGCGCAGGGCGGAACGTGCCCCTCGGCGTGCGATTTCGCCTGGGCGTTTTCACCCAGGCGGGCGCGGGCGCTACGCCCACGCCGGGAAGAATCGCGAACGGCGCTATCGACGGCCTCGCGGGGCTGGAATACTGTGCCCATGATTCCGTGAACCGTCGCCGGCACGGAGCAGGCCGAAACGAGGAACGCCGTGTCACGCCGCTTCATATCCCCCCAGCCGCTCATCGCCCTGCTCGCCAGTTGCGCGCTGTTCGCCGCCGCGCCGGCGCAGGCCGGCGGCGGCATCGTCGTGACGATCGACGGCAACAAGGCGAAGGCCGACATCACCTTGCCGGTACCGCCGCCCGGCAGCGGCAACTACACCGCCGAGCTCGAACTCGAATTCGAAGCGCCGCACAACCTCACCGTCGCCTGCCTCGGCATCGATGCGAACGTGCTGACGGCGAGCGAGATCGCCGATATCGAGAGCCGCCTGCCCAATCCGGCCGCGCAGAGCATCGATCCTGCGTTTCCGGTCCGCGTCGTCGTCGAACCGCCGATTTCGTGCGGCCTGCAGTTCTACTACGACGTCAAGGTCACGCTGGAAACGGACGACCTGGTCTATCAACCCTATTCCGTTTATCGCCTGATGAAGGCACCGATCGGCGGGCTGTTCCAGAACATCACCAGCTCCGTCACCGCCGGCAGCGTGCGATCGCGCGGCAGCGGCGGCAGTTTTTCCGAATTCGTGATGGTTGCCGATACGCTGCACGACAACGATGCCGATGCGACCCGGGCGTACGACGCGCTCGAAGGCCGCCTCAACGACCCGGCCA
>DASWPR010000255.1:0-12393 GCA_036398455.1 Dokdonella sp. | reverse complement strand
CATTGCACGCGAAACAGGACTTCCATCGCGAGATCGACGCGGTCGGCTCGCCGTCGGAACGCTTCGAAGACCGCACGTTCTCGGCCGGCATCGAGCACGAATGGCGGCCGGCGTCGGCGTGGACGATCACGCCCGGCGTCGCCTGGAATCTGTTGCAGGCGCAGCGCGCGGACAATCTGGTCGGCGCGCATGCGATCGTGCCGTTTCCGGTCGGCAGCGATGTCGCCTTCAACAGCCAGCTGGTCGTCGCGTATCAGGCGAGCGACACCTTGCAGGTGTATGCCGGCGCGAGCCGCAAGACGCGATTCCCGACGTTGAAGGATCGCTACTCGTATCGCCTCGGCACGGCCATTCCGAATCCGGAGCTGAAGCCCGAGGACAGCAACAATCTCGAAGTCGGCATCAAGGACAGCCTCGGCGCGTTCCACTATCAGGCCGCGCTGTTCGACAGTCATCTGCAGGACGCGATCCAGGCGATCACACTGGCGCCGACGGCGTGCACGTCGCCGCCCTGCTCGCAGAACCGGAACGTCGGGCGCGCGACCAATCGCGGTGTCGAGTTGTCGGCCGGCTATGTGTTCGGCCCGCAGCTTTCCTTCGATGCGAACTACACCAACCTCGATCGCGTGAACCAGTCGCAGCCGGGCGTGAAGTTCACCGATACGCCGCGGCAGAAGCTCTTCACCACGCTCGACTATGCGTTCGTCGACGGCTGGAGCGCGATCCTCAATTCCGATACCGAGAGCAAGCGCTATTCGAGCAGCGACGGCAGCCGCATCGCCGGCAGCTTCACCCTGATCGATGCGCGCGTGCGCGGCCGCTTCGTGCAGGGGTTCGATCTCAGCATCGGCGTGCGCAACGCGTTCGATCGTCGCTACGAATATCAGGAAGGCTTTCCCGAACCCGGCCGCACGTTCTTCGCCGAGGTCGGCAAATCGTTCTGATCGACGGGGCAGGGCGAAACGGTGAGTGATGCCTCCTCGACGCGATCGCCGGCGCCATTGTCGACGCGTTGCACAACGGTGCAGCGGCTGGCGGCTGCTAGCATGCACCGATGTATCAACCCTCCTCTCCGCCGCCGCGAGGCGCGGCCACCACGCAGAGCCTGATCGGCAGTGCGCGCCTGCCTTCGGTGGCGCATATCCGCGCCTTCGAAGCGGCGGTGCGCCTGGGTTCGTTCGAGCGTGCCAGCGACGAACTCGCGGTCACGCCCAGCGCGGTCAGCAAGCGCGTCGCCGCGCTGGAGGCGCTGCTCGGCCTGAAGCTGCTGTGCCGGGTCGGCCGCGGCGTCGAGCCGACGGCGGGCGGCAAGGAATATCTGGAGCAGGTCAGCGTCGCCCTCGGCCTGCTCGCGCGCTCGACGTTCCATCGGCGCAGTTCGGCGGCGCAGCAGCGCCTGCGCATCACGCTGCCGCCGACCTTCGGACGCGAAATCCTGATTCCGCACCTGACTGAATTCACCCAGCTGCATCCGGGCATCGAACTGGAGTTGATGCTGTCGATTCCCTATCTCGACATCTCCGCGCCGGGCTGCGATCTGGAGATCCGCTTCGGCGAGGGCGCATTCGATGCGTTGGAAAGCGAGCGGCTCGTCGACGAAACGGTGTTTCCGGTCTGCAGCGTGCGCTACATGCAGGAATGCGGCGGCCTCGAGCGGCCGGACGATCTGCGCAAGGCGCTGCTCCTGCGCGGTCCTCTGGAACCGTGGCAGCCGTGGCTGGATGCGGCGGGACTCGACTTGCGCGAACCGGAGTCCGGACACCGCATCGTCGACCTCGGCATGATGGTCGAGGCGGCGATCAATCATCAGGGCGTCGCGCTGGCACGGCGCAGCCTTGCGCGGCGGGCGCTGCAGCAGGGGCTGCTGGTGCAGCCGTTCGCGATCGAATCGCGGCCGCGCTACTCCTATTTCGTCTGCTGGCACCGCAAGCACGGCGTCGACGAAGCCAAGGGCAAATTCATCGACTGGCTGAAAGCGGTCTGCGCGAGCGCGGCCGCGGCATGAGCGGCACGCGGCGTCGGAGACACTGAACGCGCGAAGGCAGCGCACGGATGCCGGATGCCGGCGGCCTGCGTGCCCGCTGCGCATCCTTGCGCCGCGAGCCCCCTTGGTCGTGCCGATCGATCGCCTACTTCAGCAGTGCCTTGACCGCGTCGAGGCCGGCCTGTGCGCAGATTTCGTCGTTCTCCGGCAGGCTGCCGCTGACGCCGACGGCACCGATCGTGAGGTCGCCGACCTTGATCGGCAAGCCGCCCGGAAACGTGACGAAGCCGGGCAGGCTGGCGACGCCCGGAAGCGCGCCGCCCTTGTTGTCCTTGCCCCAGGCGAGCTCGCCCGCCCAGCGCGTCGATTGACCGAAGCGCGCCGACAGCTCCGCCTTCATCTGCGCATGCTGTCCCGAACCGAGCGCCGCGCCGTCCATGCGCTCGAACAGCAGCGGGTTGGCGCCGCTGTCGACGATCGAGACATTCATCTTCCAGCCTTTCTCGACGGCCTTCGCCTTGACCGCCTCGGCCATCTTCTGCGCGACGTCGAGCGAGAGCAGCGGCGCGCGCTCCAGCGCCTGCGCGTGGCCGGCGCCGATGCAGAGCAGGGCGCCGAGTGCGAGCGAAGTGCCGCGGGCGCGCGGCGATTTGTAAAAAGTATCCATGTGGATTTTCATGCGATTCCTCGATGGCGGCGGCATCGCGTTCGATGCCGCGCGGCGCGAACGCGGCGCGGCACGACGTCGATACGCCGTGCCGCGCGATGCTCAGCCGTGGTTGATGTAGACGACGTGCGTCTCGGTGTTCTCGTACAGGCCGTGCTTGCCGTCGGCGCCGCCGATGCCGGATTTGCGCCGGCCGGCATGGAAGCCCTGCATCGCCTCGAAGTTCTCGCGGTTGACGTAGGTCTCGCCGAACTGCAGGTCGCGCACGGCCTGCATCGCCTTGTTGAGATGAGTGGTGTAGATCGACGAGGTCAGGCCATACTCGGAGTCGTTCGCGTCGGCGATCGCTTCCTCCATGCTGTCGACGACCAGGACGGGCAGCACCGGTCCGAAGATTTCCTTCTGCATGATTTCCGACTGGTTGCTCTTGCTGACCAGAACGGTCGGCTCGAAGTGGTAGCCGCGGCCGAGATTGGCGACGTTGCCGCCGACGATCGTTTCCGCGCCGTCGGCCTGCGCGCGCTTGACCATCGCGGCGACCTTGTCGAGGCCTTCCTGGTTGACCAGCGGCCCCATGTCGACCGAGCGGTCGGCGAGCGGGTCGCCAAACTTCGTCGCGGCCATCGCCTTGCCGAGCCGTTCGATGAACTCGTCGGCGATCTTGCGTTCGACATAGACGCGTTCGGCGCAGTTGCACACCTGGCCGGTATTGATCACGCGCGAATCGCGGATCGCCTTGACGGCGAGGTCGAGGTCGGCATCGGCGAGCACGATCGCCGGCGCCTTGCCGCCGAGTTCGAGATTCACGCGCGTCAGGTTCTTCGCCGCCTGCTGCATGATCACGGTGCCGGTCTCGACGCTGCCGGTGAAGCTGATCATGTTGATGCCCGGATGCGAGGTGAGCGCCGCGCCGGTGCTTTCGCCCAGGCCGCTGACGAGGTTGAACACGCCCGCGGGCAGGTCCGTTTCGTTGACCAGCTTGGCGAACTCGAACGCGTTGATCGGCGTCTCTTCGCTCGGCTTGATCACGACGGTGTTGCCGGTGACCAGCGCCGGCGCCATCTTGCGCGCGATCAGGAAGAACGGGAAATTCCACGGCAGGATGCCGGCGACGACGCCGACCGGCTTGCGCAGCAGGAAGATGCTCTCGCCGGCGCGGTCGCTGGTCAGCACTTCGCCTTCGATGCGGCGCGCCCACTCGGCCATGTAGTCGATGTAGTCGGCGGTGAAATCCACCTCGACTTCGGCCAGCCCGAGCACCTTGCCTTGTTCTTCGGTGATGATGCGCGCCAGCCGGTCGCGGTGTTCGCGCAGCTTGGCCGAGATCTTGCGCAAGGCATTCGCGCGCTGGATCGCCGGCAGCCTGGACCAGGCCGGCTGCGCTTCGCGCGCTGCGCGAACCGCGGCATCGACCGTAGCCGCCGACGCGTTCGGTATTTCGGCCAGCACATTCTGCGTGGCCGGATTCGACACGGCGATCGTCGGCTCCGATGCGACCTTGACGAATTCGCCTCTGACGTAGTTCTGGTAGACGGGTTGCATGGGGCTTTCCTCTGCAGGTTCGCGCCGCGAACGGGGATTCGCGGCGATGACGCGGAACAGGATCTGGCGGTCGTCATACCCGCGAACGCGGGAATCCACGGAGCGCTTCAGTGGACGTCCGCATGCGCGGGCATGACGCCGTCACGGGCGGTTCCTAGAACACGTACACGTACTTGATGTTGACCGAGTTGTTGAAGCTGTGGTTTTCGCCGTCGGTGCTGCGCGAGTAGCGCAGCGCCAGCGACTGGTTCTTGTACAGGTTGAACATCACGCCGGCGCCGAGATCGAGCACGTGCGCCGAGGCGGTGTCGCCGCCGCCGCGCAGCGTGCCTTCGCCGGTGTGTTCGTAATCGATCGCGACGAACGGTTCGAGCAGCTCGGTCGCCTTGTAGCCGATGCGGTTGTTGGTGTGGAACGTCACGCCCGGATGCACGCCGTCGTCGCGCGGGCTCTGAAACACGAACCCGGCATCGCCGGTCCAGCCCCAGCGGCCGCCGCCGAACGGCACGTACCAGAGCACGCTGGTGAGGTTCTTCCAGTTGGTGTCGCTGACATCGTTGCCGCCGATCGGCATCTGCAGGAAGGTCTGCAGGCCGAGGGTGGAGCCTTCGGTCGGCTTGTACCAGATCGCGTAGCCGATCAGGGTGTCGCCGAAGCCGCTGTTGGAGTGCGCCGACACCGAGCTGGTCGCATCGACATGGACATTCACCTCCGGCTGGATCACCTCGAAGCCCATGCCGACACCCGGCAGCGAATCGACGGTGAAGAAGTGCACCCACTTCGAGAGGCCGGTGATGGCGCGCGATTCCGGACGCAGCGAGACCTTGTCGCCGGAGGTGTCGTAGGCATCGTCGTTCTGCTGCACGGTGACGTACTGCACGAATACGTTCCACGGCTGGTAGTTGACCGGCAGGTCGTATTCGTGCGGACCGATCACGTCGAAGGTGACCTGGGCGCCGGCCAGGGCGGGCACGAGCGCGGCACCGAGCAGGGCCAGCGTGAGCGCGGCGCGGCGATGTGAAAATCTTGCGGAACTGGACATGTGGATTCTCCCCGTTGCTGGTTCCCGGAAGACGCGGCGCGCAAGGCACCGCGCCCTCCGTTGATCGGAAGCGATTCGAGCGATTGCGAATCGGGTGCGCCGTGTGGCGCCGGTTTATTTCGGCAGCTTGAACACCCACACCACGCCGCCCTGCGGCACGGTGTTCTTCTGCTCCGGCGGCAGCACCGCGTTGAACGCGCCCTGCATGCGTTCGGCATCGACGCCCCAGCCCGACTGCACCGCGACGTACTGCTCGCCGTCGATCTCGAACGTCGAGGGCACGCCGATCACGCCGGAGTTGGTCGGGAATTCCCACAGCAGCTTGCCGGTCGTCGCATCGAACGCGTGGAACTTGCGATCGTTGGTGCCGCCGCCGAAGACCAGGTTGCCGGCGGTGGTCATCAAGGGACCCCAGTTCATGTACTGGTAGTTGTGCTGCCAGACGAGCTTCTTCTTGGAGAGGTCCCAGGCCTGCACTTCGCCGATGTGGTCCTTCGCCTTCTCGGTCATGCGCACGTTGGTGAGAATGCCCTGCAGCGGCACGCCGATGTAGAGGTCGCCGGCCTTGTACTTCACCGGCTCGCCGGTCAGCTCGGCACAGAGGTTGTTCTGCGCGGGGATGTAGAACAGTCCGGTCTTCGGGTTGTAGGCTTCCGGCGGCCAGTCCTTGCCGCCCCACAGCGAGGGACAGTAGGTCGTCGTCTTGTTGGTGCCCGGCACCTTGGTCGGATCGTAGGTCGGGCGGCCGGTCTTCGGATCGATCTTGGTGAAGACGTTCTGTTCGACGTAGGGCCACGCATCGACGAAGCCGATATCGTTCTTGCCCTTCTGGTCGCGGTCGAGCCACCACAGGTAGCCGTTGCGGCCGGCGTGCACGAGCGAGGGCACCATCTTGCCGTTGTGTTCGATATCGATCAGCAGCGGCGCCGAGACTTCGTCCCAGTCCCACGAATCGTTGTGGTGATACTGGTGATAGCCCTTCATCTTGCCGGTGTCGACATCGAGCGCGAGCACCGAGTTCGCGTAGAGGTTGTCGCCCGGACGCGTGTCGCCCATCCACGGGCCGGCGTTGCCGATGCCCCAGTAGGTGAGCTTCTCCTTCGGATCGTAGCTGCCGGTGATCCACACCGAGCCGCCGCCGGTGGCGTACTTGCCGGTCGGCCAGCTGCCCGCGTTCGGATCGCCCGGACCGGCGACCGTGTAGGTGCGCCAGATTTCCTTGCCGGTCTCCGAATCGAACGCGGCGATGAAGCCGCGGATGCCGTACTCGCCGCCGGAGCAGCCGACGATGATCTTGCCGTTGGCGACCAGCGGCTGCAGGGTCATGTAGTAGCCGGACTTCCAGTCGGCGACCGCGGTCTTCCATTTTTCCTTGCCGGTCTTCGCATCGAGCGCGACGAGGAATGCGTCGGTGGTGGCGAGGTAGGCGTTGTCGTTGAACAGCGCAAGACCGCGGTTGGTCGGATGCAGCTGCTGCAGCTCATCGGGAATCTGCTTCTTGTAGCGCCAGATCTCCTTGCCGCTCTTCGCATCGAGCGCGATCGCCTGGTTGTTCGGCGTGGTGATGAACATGACGCCGTTGTTGACCAGCGGCGGCGCCTGGTGGCCTTCGCTCATGCCGGTGGAGAACTCCCACGCCGGCGTCAGCTTGGCGACATTGTCGACATTGATCCTGTCGAGCGCGCTGTAGCCCCAGCCGGCGTAGTTGCCGCGGTACATCAGCCAGTTCTGCGGCTCCGGCGAGATCAGGCGCGCTTCGGTGACCGGTGAATAGTTCGCCATGTCGGCGCTCGCGGACAGCGGCGCCAGCAGCGTGGCGAGCACCGTTCCCAGCGGTGCCCATGGAAGTTTCTTCAACATGTTTTTTCCCTCCTCGTGTGTGCGACGGTCTTGCAGCCTCGTGTCATGAGCGATGGCGCATGCGCGCCTCGCGGCGGTATCGCTTTGCGTATCAGGTATTGGTCTTGGCGCCGGGTGCGGAACTGAGGAGGCCGGCGACGACGAGTTCGCCGTTCTCCTCCTTCAGCGCCAGCGTCGGCAGATTGCGGGGTGCGGGCCCGGCGGTGACGGCGCCGTCGGCGAGCGGGTCGTATTTGGAGAAGTGGCAGAAGCAGAGCAGGTTCTTGTCTTCGGGCAGGAACTCGCTGACGTCGCAGCCCTGGTGCGTGCAGATCGCCGAGAAGGCGAGCACGCCGGCGGCGCTGCGCGCCTTGGTCTCCGCGTTCATGGCGGTCGCATCGAGCTTGATCAGCAGCAGCTTGTTCAGGCGCGAACCATCGCGCGCCTTCTTCGTCGCCGGATCGAACGGGAACGCGAGGATCGGCTTCGATGCCAGCTTGATGTCATCGATCCTGAGCGGCTTGCCGAGGTCGCCGTTGATATCCACCAGGCGATCGCCCGGCTGCGGCCGCTTGTCGGCGGCTTCGTCGGCGAATGCGTTGTCCGCGACGTGCGAGACGCCGAGAAATGCCAGCGCCGTCAGCTTGAGCATGCCGCGGCGATCCAGCCGGCACGGCATTGCGTCTTTCTGCGGAAGCTCCGGCAAGGTGTACGAATCAATTTTTCTCTTCATGGGATTCCCAGGTCGGAAGCGAGTGCACGCCGCGCCAGGCGGGCGCTCCGCACGAACGCCTGCCGTGCGGATGCGGTCTTTCTTCAGAAGGCGTTCAAGTAGACGACATGCGTCTCCAGGTGCGCGTACAGGCCATGCTTGCCGTCGGCTCCGCCGATGCCCGACTGCCGCCGGCCGGCATGGAACCCCTGCATCGCCTCGAAGTGCTCGCGGTTGACGTAGGTTTCGCCGAACTGCAGCTCGCGCGTGGCCTTGAGCACGCTGCCGAGATCCCGGGTGAACAGCGAAGACGTCAGGCCGTAGGGGCTGTCGTTGGCGAGAGCGATGCCTTCGTCGAGATCCTCGATCGCCTGGATGGGAATCACCGGCCCGAAGATCTCCTTTCGCATGATGTCCATGTCATGCCGGCAGTCGGCGAGCACGGTCGGACGGAAATGGAAACCGGCGGCGTCGGTGTCTATCGAGCCCCCCGTCAATACGCGGGCGCCCTGCGCGATCGCCGATTTCACGAGCGTATCGACCTTGTCGAGCCCGGCGCGGTTGATGAGAGGCCCCATGTGCAGGTCGTCCGCTCCGAACGGGTCGCCGTAGCGCGTGTCTGCCATCAATGTCGCGAGGCGCTCGCCCAGATCCGCGGCGACCGCGCGCTGCACGTAGATGCGCTCGGCGCAGTTGCAGAGTTGCCCAGTGTTGGTGATGCGCGAGTCCCAGATCGCCTTCGCACTGAGGGCGAGATCGGCATCGGCGAGCACGATCACCGGCGCCTTGCCGCCGAGTTCGAGGTTCACCCGCGTGATGTTCCTGCCGGCTGCCTGCATGATGCGCGAACCCGTCTCGACGCTGCCGGTGAAGCTGATCAGGTTGACGCCGGGGTGTTCCGACAGGCGCGCGCCGACCGTCGCGCCGCGCCCGTTGACGAGATTGAACACGCCGTCGGGCAGGTCGGTTTGTGCGACCAGCCGCGCGAATTCGCACGCATTGAGCGGAGTTTCCTCGCTCGGCTTGACGACGATGGTGTTGCCGGTGAGCAAGGCCGGTGCCAGCTTGCGTGCGATCAGGAAAAAGGGAAAATTCCACGGCAGGATGCCGGCGACCACGCCCAGCGGCTTGCGCAGCAGCAGGATGCTTTCGGTCGCGCGGTCGCTGGTGAGGATCTCGCCTTCCAATCGCCGCGCCCACTCGGCCATGTAGTCGATGTAGTCGGCGGTGAACGCCACTTCGACGCGCGCCAGCGGCAGCACCTTGCCCTGCTCGGTGGAAATGAGCCGCGCCAATGCCTCCTGGTTGTCGCGGATCCTGGCGGAGATCGCGCGCAGATGGCCGGCCCGTTCAATCGGTGCGAGCCGCGCCCATGCGGGCTGCGCACGCCGCGCCGCGTCGACCGCGGCATCGACCGCAGCGGCGTCGCTGTCGACCACGCGGCCGACCGCCGCGAGGTTCGCCGGATTGATGACGTCGAGACTGGCGCCCGGCGTGGAGTCGATGAAACGCCCATCGATGAAGTTGAGGGACAAGGCGGCGTCGTTCATTGAAAGGCTCTCTCCGTGTGGACTGTGCCCGCACAAGGAGCAAGGGTCGTGCCTGCCGCATCGGTTCATCCGGTGTGCCGCGCAGGAGGCAGAGCGGCATCCGGAAATCAACCACTTGCGCGGTACCGTCCCGAATCCCGAACGAAATCGCGGTGCCCGGACGTTGCACGCGGACGCGCGATCGCGCACGGCGGAACGCCGTGATGCAACACAAGTGCAACGTTGCCCGGGCGCCGCGCGGATCGCTGTCCGATCGTGCGTCCGGTCGGCGGCGGAGGCTGCATCGCTCGTCTTCCGGCGGCGCACGCGTGGTCATGCTGCGCTGCGGCTTGCCGCGTCAGCGTGCCGGCAGCAGGCTCGATCCTCTCGCGCCGGCGCAGCGCGCACGGAACGCGGCGAAAGCGGCGCTCCGACTTCCTCAGGACAGGCAATGATTCCTTCCAAGGCCGAGGTCAATCTTCACGTGTCGCGCGTACTGCGGGAGGCGCGCGGCGATGCCGCCGATCCGGCCGCGCACGTGCCGCCTCCGGTGCGCGCGTCGTGGCTGCGCTCGCTCGGGCTGTACAACCTCGATCCGGCCCGGACCGGCCGGCCGCGCATCCTCGAGCACCGCGCGATCTGCGAACGCCGCGAGCGGCTCGAACAGCTGCTGCAACTGGCGCGGCGCGACATGGGCGACCTGCATGGGCGGCTGCAGGCGTCCGGCTACTGCGTCCTGATGACCGATGCCGACGGCGCGACGATCGATTTCCGCGGGGTGCGTTCGCTCGACCGCGAACTGCAGTCGTTCGGCATGCGCTCGGGCACCTGCTGGTCCGAGCAGGACGAAGGAACCGGCGCCATCGGCATCGCGCTGGCCGAGCGCATGCCGATCATGGTGCACAAGGAACAGCACTTCCGCGCGCACAACATCGGCATGTCGTGCAATGCGGCGCCGATCTTCGCGCCCGACAGCAGCATTCTCGCGATCCTCAACGCCACGTCGTTCAGCGGATCGAACAGCCACGACAGCCACCTCGTCTACCACATGGTCGTCCGCAGCGCGGCGGCGATCGAGAACGCCCTCTTCGCCGATCATTTCAAGCATGCCTGGATCGTGTCGCTGGCCGATGCCGACGGCGGCGAATTCGAAGAACGCCTGGTGGCGTTCGAGGAATCAGGCGCGGTGATCGGAGCGAACGCGGCGGCCCGGCGCTACCTGGGCGGCGTCGATGTCGACGCGCAGCAGGACATCGGCGCGCTGTTCGACCAGTCGAGTCATGACCTGATCCGCTTCGCGCATCGCCACCCCGGCTGGAACGCCAGCCTGCGCTGCCATGCGAATGGGCTCGTCCTGAAGGGTCGCCTGCGCGCGCCGGCCAGGAAAGAGCAGCGTGTCTACCTGCCGCCCGAATCGCCCGTCACCCTCGGCGACCTGACGGTCAGGGACGAGCGGCTGGTCCGCGTTGCCCAGCAGCTCAAGCGCATCGCCGACCACCGGATCCCGATCCTGCTGCTCGGCGAGACCGGCTGCGGCAAGGAAGTCTTCGCGCGCGCGATCCACCGGCAGAGCCGGCGGCGCTCCAAGCCGTTCGTCGCACTGAACTGCGCCGCGCTGCCGGAGGGCCTGATCGAAAGCGAGCTGTTCGGCTACCACGGCGGCGCCTTCACCGGCGCGCGCGCGCAGGGCGAAAAGGGCAAGATCCAGCAGGCAGCCGGCGGAACGCTGTTCCTCGACGAGATCGGCGACATGCCGCTCGCGCTGCAGACGCGCCTGCTGCGCGTGCTGTCGGAAGGTGAGCTGCTGCCGCTCGGCGCATCGCAGCCGACGCGCGTCGACCTGCACGTCGTGTGCGCGACGCATCGCGATCTCGAGGCTCGCGTCGACGAGGGCGCGTTCCGCCAGGACCTGTTCTTCCGCCTCAATGCGGCGACCTTCCATCTGCCGGCACTGCGCGAACGCACCGACCGGCGCGAACTCATCCAGCAGATCTTCGACGAGGAATGCGTGCGCCAGGACCGGCCCGGCACCCTGCTCGCCGCCGAGACCCTCGATGGCCTGTGCGCCTATGCGTGGCCCGGCAACGTGCGGGAGCTGCGCAACGTGCTGGGCTACGCGCTCGCCTTGTGCGACGAGGGCTGCATGCTGACGCCCGAGCTGCTGCCGGCGGGGATCGGCGAGAGCGCGGCGACGCGCGGCGGCGGGAATGCGCCGCGCCCGCGTGGCGGCCGCTCACTCTCGAGCGTCAGGGCGAAGCAGCGGGCAACGCAGGAGGACGATCGCAATCGCATCGTCGACGCGCTGAAGACGACGCGCTGGCACATGGCGCATGCGGCGACGCTGCTCGGGGTTTCGCGAACCACGCTGTTCCGCAAGATCCGCCGCTACGGCATTCTCGCCGCCCGCCGCGACTGAGCCGCCTGCACGAGGCGCTGCGCGCACGCGCCGCCGCCGTCCTGCCATCGACAACGCTCAGGCGCCGGCTTTCTCCGGCACCGCCAGCACGCGCGAGAGGCGGCTGACGAGATTGCCGCTTGCGTTTTCCGCGTGCACGTCGGCCAGCTTGCCCGCGCGCTGCACGGCCCCTTCCGCGATGGCGTCGGCGATCGCCTGATGCTCGTCCCAGATCGTCGTGCGCTGGCGCGTCGTCGACAGCACGGCACCCATCACGCGGCGCAGATGCGCCCAGTGCAGGCGCGCGCTTTCCTCGATCAATGGATTGCCCGACGCCCGATAGATGGCGAGATGGAAGTGCATGTCGGCATCGATCATGTCCTTGACGGCGCCGCTCTTCGCCATGCGCCGGCCGGTCTTCAGCATTTCGGGATCGAGCCGCACGCGCCGTGCGGCGGCGAGCCGCGCCGCCAGCGAATCCAGCGCGCCGCGGACCTCGTACAGTTTGGCCGTCCAGTCCGCATCGAGCGGTGCCACGAGCACTCCGCGTCCCGGGGCGTCGTGGACGAAGCCGTCCTTGCGCAGCAGTTGCAGCGCCTGCAGCACCGGCATGCGCGAGACGTTCATGCGCGCCGCGACGTCTTCCTGCGTCAATCGCTATCCGGGAGCGAGCGTGCCGTCGC
>DASWPR010000254.1:0-4588 GCA_036398455.1 Dokdonella sp. | reverse complement strand
GCGTTGCCCAGCGGATCCCGCCTCGCAGGCCTTCACCGGACCGCAATCCAACATATCGTGGCGACCGCACAGGCCCTTCAGGCCGGTCGCGCCGGCGAAGCGGGCCAGCACTTGCAACCCGTGCTCGCTTCGAATCCCGATCACGCCGAAGTGCTGCGCCTGCTGGCGGGTATCCATAGCCTGCGCGGCGACCACGCGGCAGCCGTGCACGCGATCGATCGCGCAGTCGCGCAACGCCCGCAGGACCCTCTCTACAGCAATACGCTGGGTACGATTCTCGCCACCGCGGGCGAGTACGACGCCGCGATTGCGGCGTTCCAGCGTGCCTGCGAGTTGCAGCCGGACCATGCATCCGCCTGGGTCAACCTCGGCATTCTGCTGGTGCGCTGCATGCGCAACGACGAAGCCGAGGCCGCATTGCGCACGGCCGTCGCGCTCGCGCCCGGCAACATCAGCGCGCGCGTGCAGCTGGCGGATTTGCAGCGCACGTCGAACCATGTGGATAGCGCCGCCGAGGGCTACCGCGCGATCATCGCCGAGCGCCCGTGGACGGGCATGGCCTGGTGGGGAATTGCCGAGCTGCGCAACGGCAAGTTTTCCGCCGGCGATGTCGAGCAGATGCAGTCGGCGCAGCGCGATCCCAACGCGACGGACGACGACCTCATTTCACTCGGATTCGCGCTCGGCCGCGCGCTGGACGATCTCGGCCGCTACGCCGAGGCACTGGCGGCGCTGCGCCATGCGAACGACATCGCGCGCCGGCGAATGATCTGGGATGCCGCAAGTTTTTCCGCGGAAATAGCCGCGCTCGACGCGGCCTTCGCTTCGCCGCCGGTGGCGGCCGACGGCGATCTCGGCGCCGGCGTCGTGTTCGTGGTCAGCCTGCCGCGATCGGGATCGACGCTGATCGAGCAGATCCTCGCCTCGCACCCGCAGGTCGAAGGCGCCGGCGAGCTGCCCGATCTTCCACTGGTCATCGCCGAGGAATGTGGGCGCCGCGGACAGGCGCTGCAGCATTGGGCCGGCGCAATGAGCGCGGAGGACTGGCACAACCTCGGTCTTCGCTACCTGCAGCGGACAGCGCGTTTCGCCCAGCACAGGCCGGTCTTCGTCGACAAGATGCCGAGCAACTGGCAGTACATCGGAGCGATCCGCGCGATGCTGCCTGCGGCGCACATCCTGATTGCGCGCCGTGATCCGCTGGAGACCAGCTTTTCCTGCTACCGGCAGTTCTTGAACAACAGCGAATGGACGCGCACCTTCGACGACCTCGCCAGCTACTGGCGCGATTTCGACCGCAGCGCACATGCCTCGCTCGCCTTGCATCGCGGGCATGTCCACGACGTAATCTACGAGCAGTTGGTAGCCGATCCGGAAAACCAGATTCGCCGACTGCTCGCCGCCTGCGGGCTGCCGTTCGACCCTGCTTGTCTGGAGTTCCATCGGACCGAGCGCGAAGTACGCTCGCCGAGCGCGATGCAGGTACGTAAGCCGCTGTACGGCGATACCGCTCACTCCGAGCGCTACGGCGCATTGCTCGATCCGCTGCGCGCGGCACTCGGATTGCCTGTCGCATCGCGCGACACGGCGAATGGCGTGAACGCCGGCGGATGATCCGTTCGCCCGTGGACACTCTCATCCCCTCGCCGGCAGCGGTCGATCGCCTCGCAGGACTCACGCCGACGACGGTCGAGCTGCTGCGCCGCACCTGGCAGCATCTCAATGCCGGCGAGCTGTATCCGGCGGATCAGTCGCTCGCCAGCGCGGAACACATGGCCCCGCGGCACGCGGAAGTGCAACGCACGCGCGGCGTACTGCTCAATCGTGCCGGGCGTTTTGCCGATGCACACCGGGTGCTTGCGGCGTTGCTGCTGCAATCTCCGCAGGATCCGCTGGTGCTGAGCGACTTCGCCGAGTCCGCATTCGGACTCGACGACAACGACGCCGGATTCGCTGCGCTGCGCAAGGTCTGCGAGCTGTACCCGGACGACGCCTCCGGCTGGTTCAACCTGGGGCGCAACCTGATGGATCGTGCCTGGACCGAGGAGTCGCTGCCCGCGCTGGAACGTGCCGTCGTGCTCGCACCGGACCACGCACACGCACGCACGCTGTATGCGGACGTGATGGTCCTGCTCGGCCGTTTCGAGCAGGCGCGTGCACAATATCTCGAAGTGCTACGGCGCGTGCCGACCATTGGCGCAGCCTGGTGGGGGCTGGCCAATATCAAGACGGTGCGCCTCTCGGAAAATGAGATCCAGCAGCTCGAAGCGATGATGCGTGCGCCCTCGGCGCGTGAAAGCGATCGTCTCGCGATGGGTTGCGTGCTCGGCAAGGCGTACGAGGATCACGGCCGCCAGGCCGAAGCCTTTGCGATCCTCACCGAAACGAATACGCGCATCAGCCAGCGCCGGCCATGGGATGCCGCAAGGTTCCGCCAGCTCGTCGATGTCACCGTAGCGGAATTCGACAAACCGCACGCTGCATCGGACGACGCGCGGCTCGGCGAAGAGATTATTTTCGTCGTCAGCTTGCCGCGCGCGGGCTCCACCTTGACCGAACAGATCCTTGCCGCGCATTCCGAAGTCGAAGGCGCCAGCGAGCTCGGCGACGTCAGCGCCGTCATGCAGGAGGAATCGGAGCGCCGCGGCATCGATTTCCCATTCTGGATCGGACAGGCAACGCCGGAGGACTGGACGCGCCTGGGGCGGAACTACCTGGCACGCACAGCCCGCTGGCGCACCCGGCGTCCGCGCTCGACCGACAAGATGCCGAACAACTGGCTGTTCGTCGGCGCCATCATGGCGATGCTGCCGGGCGCCCGCATCGTCAACTGCCGACGCGATCCCGTCGAGACCTGCTGGTCCTGCTACAAGCAGATGTTCTCGATCAGCAACGAGTTCAGCTACGACCTCGATTATCTGGCGCGCTTCTGGCAGGACTACGACTACGCGATGCGCCAATGGCACCGGCAGAAACCCGGCCGTATTCGCGACCAGGTCTACGAACAGCTGCTGGCGGAGCCCGAAGCCGAAGTACGCGCCCTGCTCGACTATTGCGGCCTGCCGTTCGAGCAGACCTGCCTGCGCTTCCATGAAGTGGAACGCAGCGTGCGTACGGCGAGCGCTGCGCAAGTGCGCGAGCCGTTGCGGCGCAATACTGCCCGCAGCGCGGGCTATGGCGTCTTGCTCGATCCGCTGCGTGCCGCACTCGCGGCGCCTCGCATATCCTGAGCGCATTGCGAGGGCCGTTCACGGCCTGAGCCGGTCGCGTGCCCCCTGCGTCATCGGCTTTCCACAGCCGCGGCAAAGCCTTCTCACTTCACCGCAGGCAATCAACGAGTCTTTGCCTGAACGCGCTCGGCGCCGCCGACGCTCTTCGCGCGCAGCTCGGGGTTCGAATTCGCCCATTTTTCCGCCGCCAATAAAAAAGCCGCGCGGGTCGCCCCGCGCGGCTTCAAAGTGTTGCTTTTAAACGACGATCAGAACTTGACGGTCAAACGGCCCCAGTAGAAACGGCCGATCGGGTCATAGGTGTTGATGTCGATGTTCGCGTTGGTGACCGACTGGTAGAACAGCGGCGGCTGCTTGTCGCCGACGTTGTCGACACCCACGTCGATGCGCGTATTGATCGGCTCGATGTTGTAGCCGAACTGCACATTGTTGTAGGTGACCGCGCCGACCGGCAGGAAGCCCGATCCGACACCCGGGAACGCGGTGTTCTTTTCGCGGCCGATGAAGCGCTGCGTCCAGCTCGCCGAGAGGTCGCCCAGCTGCCAGCTGATGTTGCCCAGCGCACGCCAGCGCGGGAAGCTGCCGAACTGCTGGCTGTAAGTACCGGCCACGCTCGACGTTCCGAGAATCGGAATCGCGTTGTCGTACTGGCTCAGGTAGGTCGTGTTCAGGCTGACCGCAAAGTTGCCGAACGAGGTCTCCGGCAGCTTGTACGACGCGGCGAAGTCGACACCCTTGGTATCCAGGCGGCCGAGGTTCGTGTACGTCACACCGGAGATCGTGCTGATCGTGCCGTTCGCGTTGTAGTTGATGAAGCTGCAGTACGGGTTGACACCGACGCCGCGCGGATCCTTGTAGCAGAGATCGACGACGGTCTGGCCCGACGGACGCTGGATGTTGTTCAGCAGGTAGATGCGCCACAGATCCGCGCTCACCGACAGGCCCGGCAGCCACTGCGGGTCATACACCACACCGAAGTCGAACGTCTTGCCGGTTTCCGGCTTGATGTCGAAGCCACCGACGGCGGCACCGCTGAAGATCGTCTGGATCTGCGAGCCATTGGTCGAGCGAGGCTCAGGCGTTGCCAACGTCGTGTTGCGCGCATAGGTGTCGAACGATGCCGTACGGCCGGTGTACGACTCGGTCGTGTTCGGTGCACGGAACACTTCGCTGATCGTGCCGCGCAGCAGCAGGTCTTCGATCGGGCGGTATTCCAGCGCGATCTTCCAGTTGTTCGTGTTGCCGAAGTTGCTGTACTTGGAGTAGCGGTCACCCAGCGTGACGTTCAGGCTGTGGATGAACGGCAGATCCTTGAGGATCGGCACGAACAGCTCGGCGTACGCTTCCTTCACGTCGTA
>DASWPR010000253.1:0-1717 GCA_036398455.1 Dokdonella sp. | reverse complement strand
GGCGCGTTATCATCGACCGTCCCGACCGCCGCAGGTCGCCCGCAGGATGTTTCGATGAGCCTGACGCCCCCCTTCGACTTCCAACGCTGGATCGACGAACACCGCCATCTGCTGAAGCCGCCGATCGGCAACAAATGCATCGTCGACGGCGATTTCATCGTGATGGTCGTCGGCGGGCCGAACGCACGCACCGACTACCACTGGGAAGAAGGCCCGGAGTTCTTCCATCAGCTCGAAGGCGAGATGGTGCTGAAGGTGCAGGAGGAAGGCCGCGTGCGCCCCATCCCGATTCGCGCCGGCGAGATCTTCTACCTGCCGCCGCGCGTGCCGCACTCGCCGCAGCGCATGCCCGGCTCGATCGGCCTGGTCATCGAGCGCAAGCGCCTGGCGCACGAACAGGACGGCCTGATGTGGTTCTGCGAGCGCTGCAACCACAAGCTGTACGAAGAATATTTCCATCTGAACAACGTGGAGACGGATTTTCAGCACGTGTTCGAGCGTTTCTACCGCTCGATTCCCGCACGCACCTGCGCGTCCTGCGGCCATGTGAACCCGGCGCCCGACAAATATCGCTGAGCCAGCGCCGCCCCGGATGCTCAGCACGCTGTTCCAACTGAAGCCGCGCGACGTTCCCGTCAGCGTCGCGCTGCGCAACACGGTCGCGATCGTCGCGCCGCTCGCCCTGTCGATCCCGAGCGGGCATGTCGGCATCGGCCTCGGCATGGCGGCCGGCGCCTTGAACACGATGTTCATCGACCAGCCCGGGCCGTACCGTCTGCGCATGCAGCGCATGCTGCTGGCCGCGCTCGCCTCCGGCGTTTCCGCCTATGCCGGCAACCTGCTCGGCGCCAACACGCCGCTGTTCGCGCTCGCCGCACTGGTCTGCGGCGTCAGCGGCGGCCTGCTCGTCGCGCTCGGACCGAATGCGGGCCGCGCCGGTCTCGCCTGCATGATCCTGCTGGTGATCAGCGGCGACGCGCCACGCGATCCGCTGAGCGCGCTCGGCCCAGCGGCGCTGGTGCTCGCCGGCGGCCTGCTGCAGATGCTGTTCGCGATCGCCGCGTGGCCGCTGCAGCGCTATCGGCCGGAACGCCAGTCGCTCGCCGACGTCTGCCGCCAGCTCGCCGCGAGCGCGCGCCAGCACGCCGATCCGCACGCCGCGCCGCCGGTCACGCAGGCCCTGCTCGATGTCGAGAACCTGCTGCATGGCGCGCATCGCGCGCGCGGCAGCGTGATGGAGACGTTTCGCGTGCTCGCCGAGATCGTCGAGCGCAGCCGCCTGGAACTGCTGACCCTGAACGACCTCCACGCGACGCTGCCGGACGGCGACGCGCGGCGCACGCTCGAACGCGTGCTGGAGTATTCGGCGCGCGCGCTCGATGCAATCGGCGCGGCGCTCGAACGCGGCGTCAGCCCGCATGCCGCGGCGGCCGCGATGGAAGGCTTCGATGCGGCGATGGAATCGCTGCGCAACGATGCCCGCGCAGCGGAGGCACCGCGCGGGCTGGCGATCGTGCTGGCGCGCGCGGACGGGCTCGGCGGCCAGCTGCGCGCGGCGATCCGCAATGCGGATTTCGCCGGCAGCCGCGGCGAACTGCGCGCCGACGCGGCGGAGGAACGCCTGCCGCCGGCGCTACGGCCGGGCAGCGCGTTGCAGACCCTGCGCGCGAACCTCAGCTTCGAGTCGATCGCCTTCCGGCATGCGCTGCGCTGCGGC
>DASWPR010000252.1:0-4502 GCA_036398455.1 Dokdonella sp. | reverse complement strand
GCCCACTGGTCGACGAAGCCGATGTACACGTCGCCGCCGGCCGGAATGCTGAAGTCGGTCGGGTAGGTCTGGAAGTCGCCGGTGGCGGCGATCGTGACGAAGTCGTCGGTGCCGACGCGTACCGCATTGGTCGGATCGCCGTCGCCGTCCGCATCGTAGTAGACGACCAGGTTCGCCTGCAGGCCGACCAGGTCGCCGCCGGAGAGATCGATCGGCGGCCAGCCGATGGAGATCGTATGGATCACCAGGGCATCGCTGGCATGGAAGCGATTCAGCCAGACCGCGGCCTGTTCCGCACCGTTGGCGCCGACGCCGAGCGCATCTTCCACCGAGCCGTCGTCCCACTGGAACTGCAGGGAACCTTGCGGCGTCCACGGACTCGACATCGAACGACGCGAACCGGCGCCGTGCGACGCCAATACCGCGGGTTCGCGCGGGACCAGCAGCTTGCTGTTGGTCTTCTGCGTCTTCTTCGCCAGGCTCGCATGCGGAATCAGGCGCGGACGATGATTCGTCGTGCCGCGCGACTCGACCGTGAAGCTCAGCGCATCGCTGCCGTTCGCATTCGAGAGCGTCAGCGTATCGGTCGCCGTGGCATCGGGGTCGACCGTGAAGCTGAGCGAAGTCGGCGCGATGGTTGCACTCGGCGGCTGCGGGTTGACGCCGAGCACCACCGAGTCGACCCACCAGCCGTTGGCGCCGTCCGCGTTCTGCGAGGCGTCGTCGGCGGTGCGGAAGCGCAGCCGTGTCGACTGGCCGATGGCCGCCGCGGGCAGGGTCACGCTGGTCGTGACGAAGCCGTTGCTGTTGCCGGTCCATGCATAGCGATCGGTCAGCGGATTGCCGCTGCCTTCCTGGATCGTGAAGCTGTAGCCGCCGGTGATGAAGCTGCCGCCGGCATCGATGATGTCGGCGAATTCGCCGCCGTTGATCGAGATCTCCAGCACGGCGCCGTCGAATCGATGCTCCAGGTTGTACTGGTGGCGGAAACTCACGTTCTGTCCGGCGACCGGCGTGAAGGCCGGCGTGTCCAGCGTGAAGTCATTCACCGTCGTCATCTCGGGCGCATAGGCCGCGTTAGGCGCCGTGTCCGACGCGCTCGCCGTGGTGATCCAGTCGCTCGCACCCGTCGTCGACGACGACATCCAGCCGTCCGGCAGCTGCGGCGCGGCAACGCCATCGAAATACTCGGACGGCGGGAACGAACCCGGATTGCCCGACAGCACCTTGAGCGAAGCCGTGGCGGCTGCGGCGCTGTTGCCGAGATCGGTCTGCAATGCGCCCGCGGCGATCGTGTTGGTGTAGAGGCCGACGTTCGCTGCGCTGACATCGACGGTGATCGTGCAGGTGGACGAGGCCGGAATCTGCGCGCCGATGCTGAGCGTGACGGCGCTGCTGCCGGCTTCCGCCGAGAGCGTGCCGCCGCTGCAGGTGGTCGACGCATTCGGCGTCGCCGCCACCAGCAGGCCGTTCGGCAGCGGGTCGGTCAGATCGGCGGCGAGGGTCGCCGCGCCGGGCTGGGCCTGGTTGCCGAGCGTGATCGTCAACGTGCTGGGCGCACCCGTCGCAACGGCGTCGGGCACGAATGTCTTCGCCAGACCCGGCGGCAGAAGTCCGGCCGGGCGGTACTGCAGGTTGTCGATCAGCTCGCCGCCGTCGTTTTCGGCATTGAAGACGACCTTGCCGATCGGCGTCGGGCTGACCACGCCGACGAACACGGCGACGTCGCGTGTCGCCGCGGCCGCCACGGTGGTCGTGCCGATCGATACGCCCGCTTCGTCGAACACTTCGACATCGACCGCGTTGCCGGCGCTGAGTCCGCCATAGACGATGGCCGCCGCCGCGCCCACGCTGGGGCTGAACGACACGATCGTCGAGTCGGCGAACGTGGTGGCGCCGACCGCGCGCGTGCTCTGGCCCGGGCCGAGGAAGTTCGGCGGGAACTCGATGATGCCGGCGCCCGATGTCGAGGTGATCGCAAAGCCGGTCGCCAGCTGATTGGGGGTGAAGCAGACGTCGTTCGACGCGCTGCTCATCGGTTCCGAACACAGGGTCGGGAACGGACCGACCGGCGCGCCGCCGTCGAAGGTTTCCTGGGTGAGATTGGAAGGAACACCCAGCGCCGCGTCGAAGGCACCTTCATCGGTGAAGAACTGCAGCGAGCCGTGCACCTGCGACGGCGATGCCGCAGCGGCCGCATGAACCGCCACGTTCCGATGCGGCGCGCCCACAGGCTGCCCGCTGCCGGCCAGCGCGACCGAGGCGGCCAGAAATCCCGATGTCAGCACCATCGACCTCATTCCACGCAGCGGCGTGCGTACGCGACCGCGCGCGCTCGCATCCGTGCTGTTTCCCTTGCGCCGGGAGGGCGCGCTACTCGACTCTTTCATTTGGAACCCCACGAAGATTGACTGACCTCGCGGCTCGGCATGGCGAGCGCAGGCGTGTGAAACCGCCGGCGTCTCCCCCTGTCTTCACCGCAACCCTGTATCGACAACCGGCACGACGCCACAACGCAGCATTCGCGCGGCCTGGATCCTTCGACAAAGATGCTCGTACCTTGATGTCGCCCTGGCCGACGGATATCTGCCATGCATCGACATCTCCTGCGGCCGCGAATCCGCCGCAGACGAGTTACTCAGGCGTGCTTCCCGCTTGCCGCGACGTTCCTTCGATCGGCCGCAGGCGGCCGCAAGGCCGCTACGATTTGTCATCGTCCGGGAAGATGCGAATGCCGGCGGCCGAACAGAACCGGAGCATCAGCAGGCGCGGCCCAAGAGTAAGCACGCAGGCGGGGTCATCACAAGCGCGATTCCAGGCAATTTTATGCCAATGACACAAAGTTGCCGTGAAAAGTAAAGAAGGTTACATCGCATGGATGTAAAGAAGGCTACTTGGACCGGATGTAAAGAAGGCTACTTCGACGGCGTGCCGGTGGCGCGCTGCGCGGCCAGCCATCCGAGCTGGCAGCGCGTGGTGGCGCCGAGTTCCTTCATCAGTTCGCTGATGCGCCGGGCCAGCGTGCGATGCGACATGTTGAGTTCCAGCTCGATCGCCTTGTCGTTCAGTCCGGACGTCAGCAGCGACAGCAGCGACGCACTCGGGCGGCGCCCGGCGGTGTGTACGGCATCATTCGACGGGAACGGCGTGGCATTGCGCCAGAGCAGTTCGAACACCTCGCACAACGCCTCCAGCAGCGAGGAGGAACGCACCAGCAGGACCGGGCCGTCGGGGCGCGCGAGGTTCAGCGGCAGGATCGCGATCCGCCGATCGGCAACGATCAGCTTGAACGGCAGCGACGAAGCGATGCGGCATTCCTCGCCGCGCGCGCTGTTGTCGCGCATGTGCTCCAGCCAGCCGGGCATGTTCAGCAGGTCGCTGTCGACCAGCGAACGGCACGACACGCCTCGTTCCAGGCATTGGAACAGCAGGTCGTCCGGCTCGTTGATATTGGAGATCAGCATCGGCCGGCGCGTCAGGCTGATCATTTCGCTCTTCGCGGTACGGTGCATCTGCGAGAACATCTGCGCCGTCGCCTCGGGGCTGAGTATCTCGACCAGGCGTTCATCGGGAACATGGTGCTTGCCGCGCGCATTCATCGCCGTGTTGAGTTTGCCGACGGCGGCGCGCGCCCTGCTCTGGCGATATTCCTCGCTGCGCTGGCTGCTGGCGATCAGCGCTTCCACGGCGATGTCGGGGGGCACCGCGAAGTAGCGCGGAATGCGGTCCGGCGAGTGCGTCACCATGCCCTTGCTTTCCAGCGCCCGCAGCGGCGCGGCGAGCATGCGCGCAGACATGCCGAGCCGCGTTCCGAGGTCCGCCGCGCACAGCCCTTCATGGCGCAGCAGCGTGCGGTAGAGCTGCTCTTCGACGAGCGTGACGCCCATCGCGTCGAGCGTGCGGGTTCCGCCCGAGGGCGCGGCTGGCCGCTTCGGCGCACGTTCCTTGGCGGATTTGTTCATCGGAAGCCTCTGGCCGGATCGGGTGGCGACGCGCGCGCGACGGACGGAGACCGCATCGGTATCCGCCCGTCGCTGCCGCGGTGCACGCTGCGCGAATGATAGGGCAGCACGGCGCGCGCATGGCGCTCGCAGCAGCGGCGGCGCGCCGAGATTGACCTGGATCAAGGCGGCGCATCGGCAGTCGGCAAGAATGGACGCCGGCAAGAGGCGACGGGCATGACCACGCAGCTGTTCCGCAAAGACGATCATCTCTGCATTGCGCTGAGCGACCATGCCTGCGGCGGCTGTGGAATGCAGGCGACCCGCTTCCTCATCCTCGACGGCGCGGCCTCCGCGCTGATCGTGTCCGGCGCCACGCTGCCGTTCGAGGAGCTGCGCCGGGCCGTCTCGCCGTATATCCGTCCAGATGACCTCGAGTTCATCGTCTGCGCGCTGCCGCTGGACGAGCACGCCGGCATGCTGGCGCCATGGCTGGAGAAGACCTGCGTCACCTTCGTCGGTTCACGCCGCTCCACGGCCGCGCCGGGCAGATCCGCTGCG
>DASWPR010000251.1:0-2921 GCA_036398455.1 Dokdonella sp. | reverse complement strand
GCGCCGCGATCGCAGAAACGGGTCGGGTCCTGGATCTTGCCGTCGGCATCCGGCAGCAGCACGACCGCTTCGCCCTCGACGCTGGCGAGCACATGGCGCACGAGGAACTTCGCCAGCTCGTCGATGCCGCGCCGGCGCGATAGTTCGCGGCTGAGTGCGTACAGCTCGGCCGTGCGCCGTTCGCGCTGGCGCGCGACGGAGGCCTGGCGGCGGCCGAGCGCGGCGAGATTGCTGATCAGCAGCGCGGTGGTCAGCATCACGCCGAAGGTGATCACGTACTGCGTGTCCGACACCGCAAAGGAGAACAGCGGCGGCACGAACAGGAAATCGAACAGCGCGACGCTGAGCACCGAGGCCAGCGCCGACGGCCCGCGGCCGAAGCGCGCCGCGACGATGACCGTGCCGAGCAGGTAGATCATCACGACATTGGTGCGTTCGAACATGCCGCTGATCTGCGAGCACACCAGGGTCGCCAGCGCGACCACGGCGAGCGCCTTCAGGTACGCCGGCCAGCGGCTGTTGCGCTGGGGCGTTCGCGGCGGCGTCGGGGTTTTTTCCGCGCCGGCCTCGCCGGTGATCACGTAGACGTCGATGCTGCCGCTGCGGTCGATCAATTCGTCGACCAGCGAATGCTTGAAGCGCGCACGCAAGCCGCTGCGCGTCGGTTTGCCCACGACGATGCGGCTGACGTTGCGCAGGCGCGCGAAGTCGAGCAGCGCGCCGGCGACGCTTTCGCCGCTGACGTTCGCGGTCTCCGCGCCGAGCTGCTCGGCGAGTTTCAGCGTACGCAGAATGGCATCGCGCGCCGGCTGCGGCAGGCGCGCGAGCGAGGGCGTTTCCACATAGACCGCGAGCCACTGCGCATGCATCGCGCTGGCCATGCGGCTGGCAGCGCGCACCAGCCGCGCCGACAGCGGATCGGGGCCGACGCAGACCAGTACGCGATCGTTCGTCGCCCAGGTATCGGAGATCGCGTGGCGGTCGCGGTACTCGTGCATCGCCGCATCGACGCGGTCGGCGGTCGCGCGCAAGGCGAGCTGCCGCAGTGCGATCAGGTTGCCCTTGCGGAAGAACCCCTCGGCGGCCTGGCGCGCCTTGTCCTGCACGTAGACCTTGCCCTCGGCCAGGCGTTCGAGCAGTTCGTCCGGCGTCAGGTCGACCAGTTCGACATCGTCGGCGGCCGCGAACACCTGGTCCGGCACGGTCTCGCGCACCTGCACGCCGGTGATCTGCGCGACGACATCGTTGAGGCTTTCGATGTGCTGGACATTGACCGTCGTGTAGACGTCGATGCCGGCGTTCTGCAGTTCCTCGATGTCCTGCCAGCGCTTCGGATGACGTGCTCCCGGGTGATTGCTGTGCGCCAGTTCGTCGACCAGCAGCAGGTGCGGGTGCCGCGCGAGGGCGCCGTCAAGATCGAATTCGGCCAGCGTGATGCCGCGATGTTCGAGCTGCAGCGGCGGCAGGATCTGCAGCCCTTCGAGCAGCGCCTCGGTGTCGGGGCGGCCATGCAGTTCGACGTAGCCGACGACGACGTCGACACCGTCGTCGCGCTGGCGCCGCGCCGCTTCCAGCATCGCGTAGCTCTTGCCGACGCCGGCGGTGGCGCCGAAGAAGATCTTCAGGCGGCCGCGCCGCGCACGCATGTCTTCGTCCTGCACGCGCGCGAGAAGGGCGTCGGGGTCGGGGCGTTGCTCGGGGCGCGTTGCGGCCACGTGCGATTCTCGCATGCTCAGCCGCCGCGCGTGCCGAGCGAGAACTCCAGGTTGCGCTGCACGCGTTCACGTTCGCCCTGCGGCAGCCGCGCATCGGCCAGCAGTTCACGGCACAGCTGTGCACTGGCTTCGCGCTGACCGCAGTAGTACAGCGCGATGGAAAGTTCGTCGCGTGCGCGCCAGTCGTAGACCGTGCGGTCGATGAACAGCATGTCGTCCGGCGGCGCCGTCGCCGCGGCGATGCGCGCGAACTCGCGCGCGAGCACATGGCGCTCGCGCAGGCGGCAGTAGCGCGCCAGCTCGCACGGCGCCTCGGCGCGCGCAGGGCGGAAATCGTAGGCTTCGGCGTAGGCGAGCAGCACGTCGGCCGCCGGTGCGCCGAGGCGCTCCTGCAGGACCGCGATCTGCAATTTGGAGAAATACACTTCTTCCGCCCAGCCGCCCATCGCCGCGCGCGCCTCGTAGGCGGCCAGCGCATCGGCGGTCTGGCCGGCGTCGCGCAGGCTCTGCGCGAGATAGAACGCATAGCGCGCGTTGCCGGGTTCGTCGACCAGCGCGCGGCGCAGCACCTCGGCGTCGCGCGAGAATTTCTCCTGCACCGATTGCCGGCTGCGCGCGCCGTCGCTGAACACGCGGATGCGCAGGCCGGACAGGAACTGCGCGCTGGCCGCGTCGGGCGAATTGAGCGCCTCGTGCAGCACGCCGCGCCATTCCCAGCGTCCATCCAGGCGCGGCAGGGCGACGCGGCGATAGCGCGTGTCGCCGTAGACGAGTTCGAGCAGGTAGCCGGGCGCATTGAGCGCAGGCCAGGCAAACCCGGCGTCGGCGTCCAGCACTTCGTCGGCGTCGATGATCAAGGCGTAGTAGCCATGGCGACGCGCAAGATCCAGTGCCTGGTTTCGATTGGTGGAGAAATCCACCCACGGCCGCTCGATCAGTTCGCCGGGAACGCCGTCGAGCGCACGCCGGACGATCTCCTGGGTGCCATCGCTGGAGCCGGTGTCGGCGATCGCCCAGGCATCGATGAAGGGGCGCACCGAGCGCAGGCAGCGCTCGATCACGGCTGCCTCGTTCTTCACGATCATGGAAAGGCAGATGCGCATGCAAAGTGGGGATGGATGTTGATCGGAGGTCGGATGCGAAGGCACGCGTCGCCGCAGCGATGCGGTCTTTCACAAGACCGCGTCACCGCGGGCGCGAGTCTCC
>DASWPR010000250.1:0-5334 GCA_036398455.1 Dokdonella sp. | reverse complement strand
CCAGATCCTTGTAGTGCTCGAAGAAGTGGCCGATGCGCTCCAGCCAGTGGCCGGACACCTGGCCGATATCGGCGATGTGCGCATAGCCTTCGAATACCTTGGCGACCGGCGCGACCACGAGTTTTTCGTCGGCGCCGGCCTCGTCCGTCATGCGCAGCATGCCGACCGGGCGGCAGCGGATCACCGAACCGGGCACCAGCGGCAGCGGCAGGATCACCAGGGCGTCGAGCGGGTCGCCGTCGCCGCCGAGCGTCTGCGGCACGTAGCCGTAGTTGCACGGATAGCGCATCGGCGTCGACAGCACGCGATCGACGAAGATCGCCCCGGTCGCCTTGTCGACCTCGTACTTGACCGGTTCGGCGTCCTTCGGAATTTCGATGATGACGTTGATCTCTTGCGGCACATCGGCGCCGGCGGAAACGCGTTCCAAAGCCATGGATCTTGCTCCTGAAAGGCGGGCGCTGCGATGCGCAAGGCCACGCCGTGGAAAAGGGCGCGAAGGATAAGACAAACCTTGCGGCGGTGCAGCAACCGTCGGTGGCCGGGCCGGCGTCCGACGCGTCGAAATCGCTACGGTTCCTCTTCAGAACGATGGGAACGACATCCGGAGTGATCAAAAAGGGTTTCCATGCGTCCCCGGATACCGGCGCAGAATTCCCACGCACCCAGATTCTGACGGTCGCTGGTCTGCTCGACGGTACCGAGCGCGCGCCATCCCGACCTTTCACAAGGCGGGCATACATTCGCACTCGTCGACCGATGATGGCGGCGTTCCATCCGGCAACCCGGGCATGTCAGAGGACGGCACCAGGTCGATTTCCGACCACTTGACCTACCCGTTGTCTCAATTGAAAGAGACGCGTCGCTACTCGAAGAACAACGTCGAACGGCTCACTGCCGCATGGCTGCTGTTCGACGGCGAATTGTCCAAACTGAAGCAGACCAGAAAATTGACGACTTGATGAATCGTCAAAGCGAGCTGCACGATGCCTTGGAAAAGCCATCGCCGATCTGGAGGAAGAACTGCAACAAGGGCGGCCGCTGCCCGCGGAATGAGTCGCGCCAACCGGGTGGTCGGGAGGAGTCGCTGATCTCTTGCTCGGTTTCGGTCAGGATTTCAATGCACCCTTGAGCTTTTCGACCTGCTCCGGAAACCACTGCCCGTTCTGCTCCAGCACATCCGCCACGACCTGCTCGGCATCGGCCTGGCGCTTGAGCGCCTTCAACGCCTTCACGCGCACCATCGCGACGGCGAGACGGTTCTCGCCATACGCCTTGTCGGCCGCCTGTTCCAGCAGGGGCAATGCCTTCGCCGCCTCGTCGCGATCGAGCAGACTCTTGCCGTAGCGATACGTGTAGACGTAGTCGTCCGGATAGGCGGCGATCAGTTTCGGATACAGCGCATCGAGTTCCTGCGTGCGCTTGGCGCGGGTCAGGTACACGCGCAGGTTGTCGGCCGCGTTGCGATCCTTTTTCAGATCGTCGCCCAGCTGGCCGCGGACGGTCTCGATCGCGCGGTTGAGCAGCGCAGTTTCGGAGGCACTGTCGCCGATCGCGGCATCGAGGTCGGCGGTGGTGATGACCGCGCTGCGCTGATCGGCGCAGTCGGGCCTGGCGACGAAGACATCCTTCCACAGCAGCTGATCGAGCGGCGTTTTCTGCTGCGCGAGCAGTCGCGAGCGCTCCTCCTTCGGCAGCTTCTCGCTGGCTTCGAGCAACTGGTCGACGACATACGGCCGCTCACAGCCGATGTTGCCGGCGAGTACGCGCTGGGCGGCCTTGACCACGGCTGCCTCATCCTTTGCCTTGTCGGCCCGTGCGAGTTCGAGACGATCGAGCCAGAGCGCGACGCTCTTGCTGGCGCCCGCGCTGTCGCGCCGTTTCTGCGGCAGGCCGGCATACCAGTCGAGTCCCTGCTGCCCTTCGCCGCGTGCCTGAAACGCGCCGAGTACGGTCGTCGTCGCCTCGAGCGAACCTTGTGCGGCCTTGCGCTCGAGTTCATCGAGCGTGCTCGCGCCGGCGAGGATCTTGTCGAGGTTCGGATAGAACGTCTGGCGCGGCTGCTCGGCCAGGATGCGGCCGAGTTCGACGCCATTCTCGTTCAGCACGACATAGGCCGGCAGCGCCTTGACCTGCAGCTTCTTCATCCAGGCTGCGCCGTCGGGCGAATCGGCATCGACGGCGGCGACCACGGTCTTCGCCTCGATCGCTTCCCATTCCCTGCCGTTCAGCACATGCGTCGCCATGAAGTAGCACGAGTAGCACCACGGTGCGTGGAAATCGAGCAGCACCGGCGTGTGTGCCTTCTGCGCACGCGCGAGCGCCGCGTCGACGGTCGGTGGCGGGGATTGGGCCGCATGCAGCGAACCGGCGAGTGCGAGCGTCAGCAGGGAAAGCGCGATTTTCATTTCGATGCCTTCAGGCGATCCCAGAGGAAGGTGTAGGCGAGTGCATGCATGAAGGCCGATTGCTGGTTGTCGGCGGCGGCGCCGTGGCCGCCTTCGGTGTTTTCGTAGAACCAGACGTTCTTGTAGCCGAGGGCTTCCTTCATCTTCGCTGCCATCTTGCGTGCCTGCACCGGACCGACGCGATCGTCGCTGGTCGCTGTGTAGAACAGCACGGGTGGATAGTCCACGTCTTTTTTCACATTTTGATAGGGCGAAAACTTCTGGATGTAGCTCCACTCGTCCGGTTTGTCCGGATCGCCGTACTCGGCGATCCACGAAGCGCCGGCGGAAAGATGCGTGTAGCGTTTCATGTCGAGCAGCGGCACTTCGCAGACGATCGCGCCGAACAGCTGCGGATACAGCGTCAGCATGTTGCCCATCAGCAGGCCGCCATTGCTGCCGCCCTCGGCGCCGAGGTGCGCGCGCGTCGTGATGCCGCGCTTGACCAGATCCGCGGCCACCGCAGCGAAATCCTCGTAGGCGCGCAGGCGATTGGCCTTCAGCGCGGCCTGGTGCCAGCGCGGTCCGTACTCGCCGCCGCCGCGGATGTTGGCGACCACGTAGACGCCGCCGCGTTCGAGCCAGGCGCGGCCGACGCTGCCGCTGTAGCTCGGCTGCATCGACACTTCGAAGCCGCCGTAGCCGTACAGCAGGGTCGGATTCGTGCCGTCGTTCTTCAGTCCCTTCGGCGCGATCACGAAGTAGGGCACGCGCGTGCCGTCCTTCGAGTCGGCGAAGTATTGATGTACCTGATTCTTCGCGGCATCGAAGAAGGCCGGCGCCTGCTTGACCGGCTTGGCGTCGCCGTCGCCGAGGGTGCCGTAGTACAGCGTCGTCGGGGCGAGATAGCCGGATACGGTCAGGAAATACGCGTCGTCGACATCGGCATCGACGCCGCCGGCTTCGATCGTCGACAGCGCCGGAGCGCCGCCGAGCTTGCCGTGCTTCCACTCGCCGCTCTGCGGCGTCAACACGTCGAGGCGGCTGACCACATTGTCGAGCACGTCGAGGATCAGGTGGTGACGCGTCCACGACGTGCCGGACAACGATGTCGTCGGCGTCGGCGCGAACAGCACGGTCAGCTCGCGCTGGCCGGCCATGAAGCGGTCGAAGTCCGCCGCGAGCAGCGCGCCCGAAGGATACGTCCTGGCGCCGACCGTCCAGGCGCTGCGCAGATGCACCAGCAGCCACTCGCGATGCGCATCGACGCTGGCGTCGAGCGGCACGTCGATCTTGACGAGCTTGCCGTCCTTGCCGCGCAGGAACGTCTCGCCGCTGAAGAAATCGATCGTGCGCGTGACGAAGTCGCGTTCGAAACCCGGCGTGAGATCGCGCGATGCACTGATCGCGAGATCCTCGTCCCCGCCTTCGTAGACGGTCGTCGCGGCGGACAGCGGCGTGCCGCGCGTCCATTCCTTGGCAATGCGCGGGTAGCTCGATTTGGTCATCGAGCCGGGGCCGAAGTCGGTGCCGACATAGACATGGTCGATGTCGATCCAGGTCACTTGCGACTTCGCTTCCGGCAGCTTGAAACCCTCCTCGACGAACGTCTTGGCGACGAGGTCGAACTCGCGGATGACCGAAGCATCGCCGCCACCGGGCGACAGCGCGACCAGGCAGCGTCGATAGTCGGGTTTGAGGCAATCCGCGCCATGCCAGACCCAATGCGTGTCCTCGGCCTTCGCCAGCGCATCGAGATCGATCACGGTTTCCCAGGCGGGCTGGTCCTTGCGGTATTCCTCCAGCGTCGTGCGCCGCCACACGCCGCGCGGATGCTGCCGGTCCTTCCAGAAATTGTAGTAGTGCGCGCCGATTTTCGAGACGAACGGAATCTTCGCGTCGGAATCGAGCACTTCGAGAATGCGCGTGCGCGTCGTCTCGAACGCGGGCGTGTCGGCATACGCTTTCTTCGTCTGCGCGTTCTCCGCTTCGATCCAGGCCAGCGGCCTGGCGCCGTGGATGTCTTCGAGCCACAGGTAGGCATCGTCGGCCGCCGCCGGGGCCGGGGCGGGCTCGTTCGCGCGGGGGGTGGCTGCGGTCGTCAGGATCATGGCCATTGCGAATAATGCCTTCATGGAAATATCCATCTGTGCAACCTGGGATTGGGCCGGAAAAACGAAAGCCCCGCGGGCGGGGCTTCGTCTTGTTGCTGCGGATGCGCCGCAGACGAGCTGCGGCGCGCGTGCGCCGCCGTCCTTACAACAGCGGTACCAGCAGCAGTGCCACGATGTTGATGATCTTGATCAGCGGATTCACCGCCGGACCGGCCGTGTCCTTGTACGGATCGCCGACGGTGTCGCCGGTGACCGCGGCCTTGTGCGCGTCCGAACCCTTGCCGCCGAAGTGGCCGTCCTCGATGTACTTCTTCGCGTTGTCCCAGGCGCCGCCGCCGGTCGTCATCGAGATGGCGACGAACAGACCGGTGACGATGGTGCCGATCAGCAGGCCGCCGAGCGCCTTCGGACCGAGCAGGAAGCCGACCAGGATCGGCACCGCGACGGGCAGGAGCGAGGGGATCATCATTTCCTTGATCGCCGACTGGGTCAGCAGGTCGACGGCGCGCGAGTAGTCCGGTTTCGCGGTGCCGGCCATGATGCCGGGAATCTCGCGGAACTGGCGGCGCACTTCCTCGACCACGCTGCCGGCCGCGCGGCCGACCGCTTCCATCGCCATCGCGCCGAACAGGTACGGGATCAGGCCGCCGAGCAGCAGGCCGATGATCACCATGTGGTCGGAAATGTCGAACGTGTAGATGCGGTCCGGATGCTGCGCGCCGAGCTTGTGCGTGTAGTCGGCGAACAGCACCAGCGCGGCGAGGCCGGCCGAACCGATCGCATAGCCCTTGGTGACCGCCTTGGTGGTGTTGCCGACCGCGTCGAGCGGGTCG
>DASWPR010000249.1:0-21388 GCA_036398455.1 Dokdonella sp. | reverse complement strand
ATGACCGGCACGTCGATGTCGGCGCCGCACATCAGCGGCCTCGTCGCGCTGATGCTCGAAGCGGGCGAGTGCCTGCGCGGCGACTACGCCACGCTCGGCGGCCTGATCATGCAGAACGCGCGGCCGATCGACTACGCCAGCGCTGGCGAGCCGCCGCCCGGCCTGGGCAACCTGCCGAACTATGCGACCGGCTGGGGCGAAATCGATGCCCCGCGCGCGGTCGACGCGGCCGCGCATGCCTGCGGTCCACAGGGTTTCATCCGCGGCACGGTGACTTCGACGTCGGGTGCGCCGATCGCCGGCGCCAGCATCGAAATCTTCGTCGACGAAGCGCTGCGCGTGTATCAGACGACCAGCGACAGCGATGGCAGCTACGTGCGGCGCCTGCCGGTCGACAGCGGCGCGGGCTACAGCGTGCGCGTGTCGGCCTACGGCTATCTGCCGGCGAGCGAATCGGGCGTGCGTGTGCAGACCGACACGACCACGCGTCACGATGTCCAGCTCGCCACGGCGGCGACGTACAAGATCAACGGCCGCGTCACCGATGCGGCAACCGGCTGGCCGCTGCACGCGAAAATCACGATCGGCAGCGGTTTTCCGGATGGGCCGATCTGGAGCGATCCGAGCACGGGCGGCTATTCGGTGCGACTGCCCGAAGGGCGCGCGTACCGCTTCGATATCGCCAGCGACATCCGCGGCTACCAGCCCGCCTCGCGCGAACTCGCCGCGATCAACGGCGGCGGCACGCAGGACTTCGCCTTGACGGCCGATGCGGTCACGTGTGCGGCCCCGGGCTATGCCTATACGAATACGCTGCTGCACGAAGACTTCGAGAGCAATGGATCGGCACCGCCGAATGGCTGGAGCCGATCGAGCGCAGGGCTCGGCTGGCTGTTCGGCGACAGCGCCGGCCTGTCCGGCTCGGTGCTGATCATTCCCGAGCACGGCCGCTTCGCTGCGACCAACGACGAACTCGGCGCCGGCGACGGCTGGGACAACGACGCCCGTGCCGACTACCTGCAGCTGCCGGTGTCGAACCTCGCGACGCTCGCCCATCCGGTGCTGCGCTACCACAGCTATTTCATCGATGTCGGCGGCAAGGTGCAGGTCGAGGCGAGCGTCGACGGCGGTGCGACGTGGAGCGCGCTCGGCACACCGAAGATCACCACGTCGCCCGAAGGCTGGACCGACGAGGCGGTCGATCTTTCCAGCGCCGCTGCGGCGAACGCGCGAGTGCGCTTCCACTTCGACGACGGCACCCGCGACGATTTCGGCGTGTTCGGCGGCGGCTGGGCCGTCGACGATGTGTCGATCCAGAGCAGCTGCAGCGCGCCGGCGAGCGGCGGCCTGGTAATCGGTCATGTGCGCGATGCGAATACGGGCGCCGGTTTGAACGGCGCCGCCGTGCACGCCGATGGCAGCGCCGCGGTCGCCACCGCGGCCAGCGCCGATCCCGGTGTGGGCGATGGCTTCTTCGCGCTGCATGCCGCGGCCGGTTCGCCAACGCTGACGGCCGATCGCGGCAGCCAGCCGGCGGGCTATGGCGAGGCGTCGGCCACGCCGAGCGTCACGACCGGTGCCACCGTGCTCGCCGAAATCGCCTTGCCGGCGGGCCGCCTGCGCCTGTATCCGGCCGGGCCGGCCGCGAGCGTCGAACTCGGCACCACCGCAACGGTGCCGCTCACCGTCAGCAACAGCGGCACGCGGACGTTGAACTTCGGTCTCGAACAGACGGTGGTGGAGGAACATTTCGACAGTGCTGTATTCCCGCCGCAGGGCTGGAGCGTCGACAACGCCGGCGCCGGCTGCGGCTGGATCGCGCTCAATCCGAGCCGCTTCGCGAACACCGCCGGCGGCGACGGCAGCGCGGCGATGGTCTATCCGTATCCCTGCCAGGGCGGCGCGAATTCGGACAGCGCACTGATCTCGCCGCCGCTCGACCTCAGCACCAGCCACACCGCGTCGATGGGTTTCTTCCTGTCCATGCTGGAAGGCGCCGACAGCTTGCCGCGTCTGGACATCGATGCCTCCAGCGACGGCGGCGCCAGCTGGACCACCGTGCACAGCGAAATGCACGAGAACAACGGTGACGGCCCGGGCGCCCTGATCGAGCTTGACCTCAGCGCCTTCGTCGGCGCCAGCGATGTGCGCGTGCGCTTCCACTACACGGCGACGCCGCCGTGGGGCTGGGTCATCGTCGATCAGATCCACCTGTTCAACGCGGTCAGCGCCAGCACGATGCTGCATGTCGCACCGGACTACGGCGCGCTCGCCATCGGCGAGAGCCGCACGCTGGACGCGACGTTCGATGCGCGCGCGCTCGGCCAGCCGGGCGTCTACACCTTGCCGATCCACATCGCCGAAGACACGCCGTACGCGTGGCCGTTCGGCGATGTCGAGGCGACGATGACGGTGACTGCGCCGGCCAGCTACGGTTCGCTCGGCGGCCATGTGCAGGATCTCGGCTACTGCGATGCGAATCCGCGCGCACTGGCGGGTGCCGCCATCACGATCCACGGCGCCGGCGGGCAGGTCTACACGACCGCGAGCGCCAGCGACGGCAGCTATCGCTACTGGGTGGAAGCGGCGCAGGGGCCGTTCACCGTGACGGTGGAGGCGGCCGATCATCTGTCCGCCACGCAGCTGTTCGCCGTCAGCGCCGGCAACGAGACTGCGGCCGATTTCGGCCTGCGTCCGCTGCAGGCGTGCCTGTCGACCGATCCGGCCACGCCCACGGCGACGGTCGCCTCGGGCCAGACGACGCAGCTTGCATTCGATCTGCTCAACACGGGCGCTGCGGCGGCCGACTGGACGCTGCGCAGCGGCGGCGACCCGACGGTGCTGTCGCGCGTTGCGCTGGTGCAGACGACGAGTCCGACGCCGGTGCAGAACGTCAGCTTCGGCTGCGCCGATCCGAATACCGGCTACTCGCTGGAGAACCGCTACCTGCGCCGCTTCGATCTGGCCGAACGCGATGGACCGATCCAGCAGACGACGATCGGCGGGATCAGTTTCGCGGTCGACTCGGCGACCTCGTCGGCCGGTTCGCAGCCGATCACCGTGCGCGTGTATGCGTTGAACGGCGAGCTCGCGTTCGAGAACCTGCAGCTGCTCGCCGAAAAGACCGTCGAGGTCGCCGACGGCTCGCTGCAGCGCGTGCGCGTCGCCTTCGACCAGCCGGTGGACGTCGCCGGCGACAGCGTGCTGGTCGCCGAAATCTACGCCGCGAACGGCAGCGACGGCGGCACGGCGTTCTATCCGGGCGGCAACAGCGACGGCGAGAGCGCGCCGGGCTACTGGGCCGCCAGCGATTGCGGCGCGGGCGAACCGCTCGCGTTCGCCGATGTGGGCGTCGGCTGGATCAATCTGATCCTGGAGATCGACACGCTGGCGAGCGACCCCTGCGGCGCGGACGCCACGGCGGTCGACTGGCTCAGCGTCTCCTCATCCGCCGGACAGATCGGCGCCGATGCGACGCTGCCGCTGCAGGCGACGTTCAGTGCGGGCAGCCATGCCGACGGCGACTACCGCGGCACCCTGTGCGCCGCGCCCGGCCGCTCGCCGACGATCGCGGCGGCAATCGCGGTCACGCTGCACATCGGCGCCGGCGGCGATCGGATCTTCGCGGACGGTTTCGACTGACGATGCGCGGGCGACGCATTCACGCGCGTTCGTTCGCGTCAGCCGATCGCACGGAGGCGGCAGCCGGTGCATCGCTGCCGCCTTCCACTGCGCGGCGTGCGGCATCGCGATCGCGCTTCGGCGCCATTCCGGTCGTTCGCCTGAAGGCATGGCTGAAAGCGAATATTCACCGATTGGCGCGAGTGCGACGCGACGACATCAGCCCGCGCCGGCCAGCTTGCTCTTGCGGATGCCATAGCCGAAGTAGACCAGCAGCCCCAGGCTGACCCAGACCAGGAACACCAGCCAGGTGATCGCGGCGAGTTCGGACAGCAGCCAGATCGAGAAGCCGATGCCGACGATCGGGATCAGCGGCACCCATGGCGTGCGGAAGGCACGCGGCAGGTCGGGCTTGCGGATGCGCAACAGCATCACCGATGCGCAGATCACGATGAACGCGGAGAGCACGCCGATGTTGACCAGCTTGGCGACTTCGCCGAGCGGAAAGAACCCGGCGACGAACGCGGTGAACACGCCGAGGGCGATCGTCGGCCGATGCGGCGTGCCGTAGGTCGGATGCACCTTGGCGAACCACCCCGGCAGCAGGCCGTCGCGCGACAGCGCGAACCAGATGCGCGCGGCGCCGAGCATGAAGGCGAACAGTACGCTGGCGATGCCGATCACCGCCGAAATCGAGATCGCCACCGAGATCCAGTGCAGGCCGAGGGCCTTGAATGCATCGGCGACCGGCGCGTCGGTATTCAGCGTGGGGTAGTGCGCGATGCCGGTCAGCACCAGCGACACCGCCAGGTACAACACCATCGATACGCCGAGCGAGAGCAGCACCGCGCGCGGCAGGTCGCGCTGCGGGTTCTTCGATTCCTCGGCGGCGGTGGTCAAGGTGTCGTAGCCGAACACCGCGAAGAACACGACCGCGGCGGCCGTCGCCACGCCCTGGAAACCGAAGTGGCCGACGCCGTCCGCACCGACGATGCGCTCGGGGATGAAGGGGTGCCAGTTCGCCGGGTCGATGTAGAACACGCCGACGCCGATCACCAGCAGCACGGCGATCACCTTGATCGTGACGACGAGCGTGTTGAAGCGCGCGCCCCATTCGGTGCGCATGACCAGCAGCGTCGCGACGGCGAGGGTGATCAGCGCGGCGATCACGTTGAACACGCGCCCGTCGCCGGTGCCGTAGGCGCCCTGCGCCCATACCGGCAGCGACAGGCCGGCGGAGGCGAGCAGCGACTGCACGTAGCCGGACCAGCCGATCGCGACGACGGCGACGATCAGTGCGTACTCCAGCAGGAGATCCCAGCCGATCAGCCAGGCGGCGAGTTCGCCGAGCACGGCGTAGCCGTACGTGTAGGCGCTGCCGGTGACCGGAATCATGCCGGCGAACTCGGCGTAGCACAGCGCCGCCGCGGCGCTCGCGATGCCGGCGATCAGGAAGGCGAGGGCGACGGCGGGACCGGCATTCACCGCGGCCTGCTGTCCGGCCAGCACGAACACGCCGACGCCGATGATGCCGCCGATGCCGATCGCGGTGAGCTGCCACAACCCCAGCACGCGGCGGAAATCGCCGCGCCGGCCGGCTTCCGATTGCAGTTGTTCGATCGACTTGTGCCGCGTCAGTTGCGCGATCAGGCTCATGCTGTCCTCCGGATTGACGAAGGATCATAGCCGAGGCGTGCGCGCCGACGGTGTTGCGCTGCGGTCGCGTGCCCACAGCGCAAGGCTTCCGGCGCGCCTCGCGGGCGCGCCGGATCGCGGCGGCTTCAGAACTTCGCGGTCACCGTCAGGAACGACTGCCGCGGCGCGCCCGCCAGCAGTGTCTGGAACAGGCCGTTCGGATCGCTGTCGGTGAAGCCGTTGCTGCCGACCGTGGCGAAGTAGTGCTTGTCGGCCACGTTGGTGACGTTCAGCGCGATGCGCAGGTTCTTCAGGTAGCCGAGGTCGCCGAAGGTGTACGCCGCGCCGGCATTGATCAGCCAGTAGGACGGCACGCCGGCGTCGTTGGTGTAGGTGTAGTAGCGCTTGCCGACGTAGTTCGCGCCGAGGTGCAGTTCGTAGGGGCCCTGCGTCCAGCTGAGGTCGGTCGAGAACAGCTGCTTGGGCGTGTCGACGGTCTGCTTGTCCTTGGCCGGAACGATCACGTTCACGAGGTCGCCGGCATCGTTCTTGTGCTGCTGCACGTAGTCGTCGTCATAGGTCGCGTCCGTGTACGACAGCGTGTTGTACCAGCGCAGGCCTTCGATCGGCTTCCACACGAAGGCGAGTTCGGCGCCCTGGCTGGTCACCGAGCCGACGTTGGCGAACGCGGACACGCAGCCGACGATGCCGGGGCACTGGGCGATCGCGACGAGGCGGTTGCTGAAGTCGACGTGATAGAGCGTGCCGCTGAATTCGAATTCCGAATCGACATGACGGAAGCCGCCTTCGGCCGTCTTCGATTTCTCCGGCTTCAGGTGCGTCGAGACCGCATTGAAAATATCCTGCGTGGTCGCGAACGGCCCGGTCACGCCGGCCTGGAACGCCGCGATGTTCTCGCCGTACGACGCGAACAGCTCGTTGCCGCCGCCGAGCTTGTAGCCGGCGCCGATCTGCGGCAGCACGGTCTTCTTCGCCGTCAGGCTGCCGTTGGCCAGCTGCTGCGCGAACGTGCCCTGCGGCACGGTCGCGGTCGTCTCGGTGTGCGGGCTCTTGAAGCCGACGTTGATGGTCAGCTTGTCGTCGAGCAGGCGCATCGTGTCCTGCAGGTAGAACTGGCGCGTTTCGGTATGGAAGCGCTGGAAGAACTGGCGGATGTCCGGATCGTGGAAGAAGTAGTTGTCGTCGACCGGGCCGTTGATGAAGTAGTAGTTGCGCTGCGCGGTGTGGTGGCTGTCTTCGTACCAGAGGCCGCCTTCGAGCGTGTGCATGCCGAGCTCGTAGGTGAGCGCGGCGACCACGCCGTCGCGGTCGATGCCGTATTCGGTGGTACGCAGCGAGATCGGCACGCTGGCGGACGAAGGCACGTACGGGGTGAACCAGTGACCCTGGCCGCGATCGTTGTGATAGTACGCCGTCGCTTTCAGGCGCAGGTTTTCGGCCAGGCCGAAATCGCCGGAGAGGCCGAGCAGGTCGTCGTTGCGCAGCCCGCGCGCATCGTAATAGGCCCAGTCGTACGCGCCGTGAGCCAGTTCGTCCTGCGTATAGGGGCATTGCGACGCATGGCCGTAGCCCGGGTTGCAGTAGGCGGAATTGACGGCCTGCTGCCAGTTGGGGCGCGTGTTGTCCCAGTCCCAACCCTTGCGGTTTTCGAGATCGAGCGAGAGATCCTGATAGTCGTTCTCGTCGCGGCGCGATGTCGTCCAGAGGAAGCCGAGGTGGTTGTCGCCGAAGTCGTACATCGCCTTGACGTTGAACTGCGTCTGCTTCTGCTCGCCCTCGCCCTTCCACTTGTCGGTATCGGAGTAGGCGCCGGATACGTACATGGCGAAGCCATGGTGATCGCCGGTGTCGATGCGCACGTAGGTGCGCTGCGCGGAGTCGTCGCCGAGCGTCCGCGCGAGGGTCACGCCGAATTGCGGCAGCGGGTCGGCCGAGTAGAACTTGACGGTGCCGCCGAGGTTGCTGGTCGAGGCCGTGTTGAGGCCGCCGATGCCTTCGGCCACTTCCGCGCCGCCGAGGTTTTCGCCGATCAGGGCGCGGCTGATATGCAGGCCATTGTTGTTGCCGTAACTCATGTCGCCGAGCGGGATATCGTCGAGGGTGAAGCCGAGCCGGTTCTGGTTGAAGCCGCGCAGACTGATGCGCGTGGACCACTCGTAGCTGCCGAACGCATCGGCCGACTGGAAGCTCACGCCCGGCAGTTCGCTCAGCACCTTCAACGGGCTGGAACCGGGCGGCAAGAGTTTTTCGCTGTCGGCCGAAATGCGCTGCACCTGGCGCGTCTCGCCTTCGCCGATCACCGAGATCACTTCCATCGCCTGTGCCGTATCGGCGGCCGGCGCCGCATCGGCGCCAGTGTCGGTGGCGGGTTCGGAGGCAACAGCTTCCTGTAGCGCGGCCAGCAAGGCCAGCGCCAATAGTGATTTGCGCAGCATGTTCGAGATTCCTGGAAAGAGAGGACGGCGCGGCAACGCAAGGCCGCCGACGCTTGGGTCCGGCGCGCCTTACGATCCTTTACGCGGCCTTGATGTTGTCAACGCAATGTGAGCATCGCGTTACGGCATGGTTGCGAATCGGCGAAGCGCGGCGATCGAGCGCGCGAGCGAACCCGATATTCCTCCTCCGCTAGCGCGCCGCGGCGTCGACAGCGCGGCGGCCGAGCGCAGGATCGTCGGTGAAGAACGCATCGATGCCGGCGTCGAGATAGGCATGCATCTCGGCCAGCGAACCCGCCTCGTTGCGCGCCGTGTCGCCCGCGGCACTGCGCAGGTTCCGCGGCAGGAAATGGTTCTCCGGACGGAACGTGTACGGATGCACTTCCAGGCCGGCCGCGTGCGCAGCGCGCACGAGTGCGCTGGGTTCGCCGAGGGTGCCGTCGGCGGCGAGCGGGATGATGCTGCGGATCGAGGGGCCGATCGCGTCGGCATAGCGCGCGATCTCGCGCAGGCCGGCCGGCGCCATCATCTGCGCATAGCTCGACGACTCGCCAGCGGCGACGCGATCGAACGGCGTCTGCGCAGGATCGTCGAGCAGCTGCAGCAGGCGCACGTTCGGATGCGAACGGCCGAGCCTGTCGCGCAGGTAGCGCAGGTTCGCGATTTCGAACGACTGGATTTCCACCGGCGCCGTGCGCGTGTAGGCGTGCGCGGCGATCGCCGCCAGCACCTTGTCTTCCAGCGGCAGGCCGAGCCGCGTGAAGTAAGTGGAGTGCTTGATCTCGGGAATGATGCCGACGACGCGGCCGCGCGCCGCGGACTCGGCGCCGACGAAGTCGATGATTTCGTCGAAGCTGGGGATCTGGAACGCGCCGTCGTAGGCGGTTCCGCGCAGCTCCGGCAGGCGCTCGCGCGCGCGCAGCGTTTTCAGTTCGGCCAGCGTGAAATCTTCGGTGAACCAGCCGGTGACCGCGACGCCGTCGACCGACCGGGTGGTCCTGCGCGCGGCGAACTCCGTATGCGCGGCGACGTCGGTGGTGCCGGAAATCTCGTTCTCGTGGCGCGCGACCAGTTCGCCGTCGCGGGTCGATACCAGGTCCGGCTCGATGAAGTCGGCGCCGTCGGCGATCGCCTTCGCATAGGAGGCCAGGGTGTGCTCCGGCCGCAGCGCACTGGCGCCGCGATGGCCGAGCACGAGTACGCGTGCCGCGATCGGCTTCAGCACTGCGGTTGCGGCCTGTGCGGGCATGCTCGAGGCCGCAAGCGCGGCCAGCATCGGGACGAGGACGACCATCGTGCGCGCGAATCGGGTCATTTGAACAGCGCCTTGCCGTCGGCGTCCGGCAGTGTCGCACCGAGCACGTGCGCCAGCGTCGGTGCGATGTCGCGCATGTCGATCTCGCCCAGTGCATGCGCGGCAGGAATGCCGTTGCCGCTGATCAGGAACGTCGCATTCATCGCGCCGATATCCGGCGCATAGCCGTGCATGCCGCGCAGCTTGCTCGGACTCACCATGGCGGCCGTGGGGTCGGCGCCGATCTCGTAGCCCGGCTTGAACACGATGAACCACTCCGCGTCCGGCGTGCCGCCGAACTTCGCCACCGCCGCCTTGTCGAGCACGCGGTCGATGCCGTTGGCCGGATCGCCGGCCAGCTGCTCGATCAGCGCCTGCACGCGCGAACGCACCTCGGCGTTGCCGGGCTCGCGCAGGATGATCGGCGCACTGCCGGCGCTGTACCAAGGCGTCGCCTCCCACGCGCTGACCTTGCCCTTGTCGTCGACCTGGATCAGGCCGGCCTTGATGAACGCGCCATAGAGATTGACGTCGTGCTGCAGCGGCGCGAAGCCGTGATCGGAGACGACCGCGACCACGCCGGCCGGATCGGCCTGGCGCGCGCCGGCGACCAGCGTTCCGACCAGCCCATCGATGCGTTCGAGTACCGCACGGGCCTGCGGCGTGTCGATGCCGGACATGTGCTCCTCGTGGTCGAGCGCGGCGAAGTAGACCGTCATGAAGCCCGGCTTGCGCGTCTGCAGCAGCTTGAGGGCGAAGCGTGCACGCACTTCGTCCGCATCGACGCTTTCGTCGATACCGTCGGCATAGGGTCCGAGCTCGGCCTCCAGTGCCGGCAGCAGCGCGGGCGTCGCCAGCGCGCCGAGCAGCTTGCGATCGTCGGCATGGCCGCTGCGCCAGATCTGCGGCAGGTTCGCATCGACGTGGGCACCGACGCTGACCGGCCAATGCACGCTGGCCGTGGCGAGGCCGGCGGCATGCGCCGCATCCCACAAGGTCGGCACGCGGATGTCGCCCGCGTACCAGTACCAGCCTTGTTGATTCTTCCACAAAGGATCAAAAGTCAGATTGCTCGCGATGCCGTGCCGCGCCGGCGCCACGCCGGTGAGGATCGTCGTGTGGCTCGGGTAGGTCAGCGTCGGCAGCACGCCGCGTACCCCGCTGGCGAAGCTGCCTTCGGCGAGGAACCGGCGCAGGTTCGGAATCTTCAGGCCGCGCTTCGCGGCGTCCTGCACGTCGGCCGGGCGCAGCCCGTCGATCGAGATCAGCAGCACCGGAGCCGCGCCCGCGCTCGCGGCGGCCAGCGACAACAGCACGCCTGCGGCGATTCGCATCCCACTGTTCATTGCATTCCCCATCCGGCCATCGAAGGCGCGGACTACACCAGCCGCGCATGAAATGGCCGTGACGGCGCAACGCGCAATTCCGGCAACGCAATGGCTCCATGCCGGCGCTCCGCGCGCGGCCCGCACACCCGTGCGGCGTTGCGCTAACCTAGCCTGGCGCTCATCTGGCCCGGTAGCCCGCGCGGCGGCCACTTTCAGGCGTTGACCTCTTCGCGATGAATACGACCGTCCCCGTCCGTTCGCGCATCGTCTCGGTCGACCTGCTGCGCGGCTTGATCATGATCGTGATGGCGCTCGATCACGTGCGCGACTACTTCACGCCGTTCCCGTATGACCCGACCGACCTGTCGCAGGCATCCGCCGCGCTGTTCCTGACGCGCTGGATCACCCATTTCTGCGCGCCGGTGTTCGTCTTCCTGGCGGGCACCAGCGCGTATCTGTATCGCCGCAATAGCGGTTGCACGGTCGGGCACCTGCAGTACTTCCTGCTCACGCGCGGGCTGTGGCTGGTTTTCCTCGAGCTGACCTTCGTCAGCTTCTTCTGGCAGTTCGGCTATCACGGGGTGATCCTGCAGACGCTGTGGTCGCTCGGCTGGTCGATGGTCGCGCTGGCGCTGCTGCTGTATCTGCCGCTGTCGGCGATGCTCGGCTTCGCCGCCGTCATGATCGTCGGACACAACCTGCTCGATGGCATCCATGCACACGACCTGGGCAGCTACGGCCTGCTGTGGGGTCTGGCACACGAGTTCTATTTCGACCAGATCTCGCCGGACTTCTTCATCGCGGTCGGCTACCCGCTGGTGCCGTGGATCGGCGTGATGGCCGCGGGCTACGGCTTCGGCCGCCTGCTGGAGCTGGAACAGGTACGCCGCGACCGCCTACTCGTTCGCATCGGCCTCGGCATGATCGCCGTATTCCTCGTTCTGCGTCTCGGCAATCTCTACGGCGATGCGCGCCTGTGGGCGCCGAATCCGCGCGGCGTTCTCTATTCCGCGCTGCAGGTTCTCAACACGACGAAATATCCGCCCTCGCTGCAGTACCTGCTGATGACGCTCGGGCCGGCGCTCCTGCTGATGCCTCTGCTCGAACGCTGGCGCGGCGCATGGGCCGATCGCGTCGCGGTGTTCGGCCGCGTGCCGTTCTTCTACTACATGGTGCATCTGCCGCTGATCCACCTGATCGCGCTGATCTGGACGATGACGGCGTTCGGTGTGGCCACCCTCGGCGATTTCTTCCACAACGAATTCCCGCCGGGCTACACGCCGAGTCTGCTGCGCGCGTATCTGGTGTGGGCGGTCGTCGTCATCGCGCTGTATCCGCTGTGCGCGCGCTATGCGGCCTACAAGCAGGCGCACAAGGAACAGAGGTGGCTGAGTTATCTGTAGCCGTGCAGCGGTTTCGCACCGTCGACGATGCGCCGCGTGCGAATGCATGCCTGCGTGAGGCGCACTGCGCCGCGGCTTTCGAATCCGTCGCCTGATGCGAGGCATGGGCCGCGCGCCGTTGTCGCCGCGGCCTGCCACGAGCCGCCGCTTTTCCACGAGCATTTGCCGTACGACGCAGGCCGCACGAACCGCAGCCTGTGCCGGCTCGTCACTGGCTCGAGCTCAGGGCAGGCGCCGATGCATGCAGCGCAGTCCCGCGCCCGGATTTGCGCAGATCCATTGTCCGCCCGGCCCGTCGTCGGCTATTGAATAGCCGAGTTCAACCATGTGGGAACGCCAGTCGGCGTAGTCGCCCGGATTGCCGCGCCCGTCGAAGTCGAACTCCATCGGCGATTTGCTCGCTTCGATCAGGACAGGATTGCGGCGCGAGTCCTGGCCTGGCGCGGGATCGACGATGAAGGCCGGCTTTCCGGCGTCGAGGGCGAACGACACGTGGATCTGGCTGCCGTCCGGAAAATCGACGCGATACCCCAGGCTCGGCGCGGTCTCTTTCCTGTACAGGCTCAGCGCCGGCGTCGATCGCGCCAGCCGTTGCAGAAGATCTATCGGCACGACGTCGGGCTGCCGCGAGACCCAGTCGATGAGCAGGCGCTGCTCCACGCCGTCATGCGCGACGTCGTAGGCGTTGACCGACGCCTGTGCGTATCGAAGCACGCTCAGCTTGCGCCAGCCTTGCGGCACCGCCTGGTAGAAATCGATCAGCACGCGGATGGCTTCGGTCTGTCCGGGTGTCAGGCTGACGTGTGCCGGGGCGCCCGCGATCCGCCAGTCGTTCGGCGTGCGCTGGCTGGAATCGACGTCGAAGGCAATGGCGCTGCGCGTGACGATATCGGCGACGTAGACCAGGGGGCCGGCATTGCTTTCGACGGCCTCGGCCTGCTTCTGCTCGTCGCTGCATGCATTGCACCAGACGACGATGGGCGCGCCGGCGCTCGCCGCATTGGCGGCCAGGGCGAATGCAAGGATTGCCGGAAGGCGCTGCTTGAAGAATCGTTCCATGTGCGTGTGCTCCATCGAGCGATGGGCGGGCTGCCGCCTTCGCTCCTAGATGTCAGTCGGGGTGGACGCAGCGAAGGCTGGCGGAGGCATTCGTACACGTCCAGCGCGAGCCCGGCGTCGTCGGAATGTCGTATCCCAGGAGCGTCATCACCCACCGCCAGCTGCGCTGATCGTCCGGACTGCCCGGCCCCGAAAAGTCGAACGGCACCGAGCCGCTGTGCGGCATCGATGGGATGGCGTTGCGGTGGGAATCGATGCCGCTGTCCGGCGTGACCTTGTAGTCCATGCGGGTCGTGGAGAAGTCCTCGGTGATCGTGATCTGGCTCGCATCATCGAAATGGATCGCGAACGTGGCGGCCGGCACCTTGGACGCGTCGACGATCCGAAACATCGAAAACAAGCCGAGCAGATCGCGGCCATCCTGCTGGAACGATGCATCCGGCTGCTGCGGCACCCAATCCAGCAACCTGTTCTGATCGGGTCCCGCGAACACCACGTCGTAGGCACAGATCGACTTGCCGGAGGCCGAGTAGTTCAGGCCCACGCGCTTCGACCATCCGATCGGCGGCGCATCGTGAAACTGGATCAAGGCGTGGCCGATGTCGGCATAGGGCGATATCGGCGCCGTCGCCACAGCGTGTGTCGCCGATTCGGGCGCAGAGGCATCGGTGCCCGACGCTGCCGTGACGACATAGGCATCCAGGCTGCGGTTGATCGTATCGCCCACGTACACCGTTTCCCGAATCGGCCGGGTCAGCGCCGTGGTTCGCTTCTGCGCATCCGAGCAGCCGTCGCACCACAGCAGCGATGGCGGGGTCGCCAGCGCAGGCGACGCGAGGCTTGCCAGGAAAATCGCCAACCCTCCAGCGAGCGCTCGCATCACGCGGTCTCCGTTCATCAATCCGATTCCGAAATGCGCGCCGGGTTGAGGGACAACGGGGGTGCGCTGGGGCATCGCATCGGCATGTCCTGACGTCTCGGCCCCGGCATGCTACGAAAAAACGTCGACGTGCACCTGCGGGCAAGGAATTCCGTGTTCACGCGGGAAGGCGGCATGCACCGCCTTCCCGCGCCATCGCTCGAATCAATGCTGGCTCGAATCAATACTGGTGGACGCAGTGGTAACCCGCTGGCGAATTCGTACATGCCCAGTAGGCGCCGCCGCCCGTCGGGATGTCGTAGTTCAGCAGATTCATCTGGTTCAGCCAGTTCGCATAGTCGGTCGGATTGCCTGGACCGGTGAACCTGAAGATGACCGGGACGCTGCTCGGTGTCGACAGCACCGGGTTGTGGTGCGAATCCCAACCGGAGTTCGGCTTGACCTTGTAGGTCGGCGTTCTGCCGGAATAATCGACCGTCACGGTGATCTCGCTGCCATCGGTGAAGCTGATGACGAAATCGACGCTGGGCAGCTTCGAGCTGTCTCCGACACTGAACATGTTCGTGACGGAAAAAATCTCGCCGCGGATTTCAAGGGACTTCGAATACGGCTGGCCACTGACCCACAGCGTCAGGTTGTGTTGATCCGGCCCGTTGTTGACCACGCCGTAGACATTGATGTTGGAGTACGGGTAGTTGAAGTCCACCGCCTTCTTCCAGCCGACCGGTGTCATCCGGTAGAACTCGATGAGCCCGTTGATCACGTCGATCTGCGGCGCGACCGGCGTGAAGCGGGTCGCTTTCTTGACGAGCTGCGGCGGATTCTCTTCGGTGTAGGCCTGGTCGATGTAGTAGGCGTTGGCGTTCCTGTTGACGACGTCGCCGACATACACCGTGGTGCCGATCGCGCTCTCCAGCGCTTTCGTTTTCTTTTGCAGATCGGTGCAGTTGTCGCACCATTGCAAAGTCGGCAGGGCCGCCAGGGCCGGCGCGCTCACGGCAAAGGCGAACACGAAGAACGCTGCAATCCTGATTCTGTAGTCCATTTTTAAGTCCTCCAATAGTTGAAATTCACATTCGCGACCGCCTCGGTTGTCGATGCCCTCCTTTGCTGCTGTGCGTTGGGGTGTAGGTTTCAAAGGCGTTGCACTCCGCTTCGCGCCGGGCGCGTGCGGGCGGCATGGGCCGGGCGTTGCGGCAGGCGTTGACTGCGCAATCGCTGGCTGCAGGCCATAGGGCCAACCTTGTGTTTTTCCGCTCACCCCAGCGGACGACGATCGCTTGAATATGCCTTGAATATGCGCTGATTAAATGGCATTACATAAGCGATAATTCATGCGACACTAGATCAACGCACGAGGGAAAGCTACCTAGGGCCATCCCTAGGTCCGGCGTATCGATCCTGGATGGGCAGGCGGACGTCCCACGCCTGCAGGCCGATTCAGCGCAGCTTCGTGCCGCGTCGGGCCAGCACCTCCGGCGGCGGCGCGAAGGTATCGGCGCGAGCGACCGTCCAGAAACGCTGGAACACCACGTGATCGGGCACGCCGCCGACCAGTTCGCCGGGCTCGACGAACTTATACAGCGAGGCGAGCGAGCGCACCTCGGTCGAGGAGACGCGGCGGATCAGGTGCTCCGGCCCGATCTGTTCGGGATGCGTGAGGCCGGTCGCCTGCACGAGTTCCTTCAGTGCGAGCAGGGTGTTCTCGTGGAAGCTCGCCACGCGCGCCGACTTGTCCGGCACATCGAGCTTCTTCCAGCGCGAGCCGTCCTGCGTCGCGATGCCGGTCGGGCAGCGGTCGGTGTGGCAGTTCTGCGACTGGATGCAGCCGAGCGCGAACATGAAGCCGCGTGCGGCGTTGCACCAGTCCGCGCCGAGCGCCAGCGTGCGCGCGATATCGATCGCCGTGATGACCTTGCCGCTCGCGCCGATGCGGATGTGCTGGCGCAGGCTGAGGCCCACCAGCGTGTTGTGCACGAGCAGCAGCGCCTCGCGCAGCGGCGCGCCGACGTGATCGGTGAACTCCAGCGGCGCCGCGCCGGTGCCGCCTTCGCCGCCATCGACGACGATGAAGTCCGGCAGGATGCCGGTCGTCGTCATCGCCTTGGCGATCGCGAACCACTCCCACGGATGACCGATGGCGAGCTTGAACCCGGTCGGCTTGCCGCCGGACAGATCGCGCAGGCGCGCGACGAAGTGCAGCAGGCCCTCGGGCGTATCGAATGCGGAGTGACGCGACGGCGACACACAGTCCTCGCCCATCGGTACGCCGCGCGTCGCCGCGATCTCGGCGCTGACCTTCGGCGCCGGCAGCACGCCGCCGTGGCCCGGCTTGGCGCCTTGCGACAGCTTGATCTCGATCATCTTCACCTGCGCCAGCGTGGCCTTCTCGACGAAGCGCGCTTCGCTGAACACGCCGGCGCGCTCGCACGCGCCGAAATAGCCGGAGCCGAGCTCCCAGCAGATGTCGCCACCGTTCTCGCGATGGTACGAGGACAGCGAACCCTCGCCGGTGTCGTGATAGAAGCCGCCGCGGCGCGCGCCTTCGTTGAGCGCGCGGATCGCGTTCGGCGACAGCGCGCCGAAGCTCATCGCCGAAATATTGAACACGCTGGCCGAGTACGGCTGCGTGCAATCCTTGCCGCCGATGACGACGCGGAAGTCGTGGCTGTCGATCAGGCTCGGCGCGATCGAATGGTTCATCCATTCGTAGCTGTTCGCGTACACGTCCAGCTCGGTGCCGAACGGGCGCTTGTCCAGGATGTTCTTCGCGCGCTGCTCCACGATCTGCCGCTGCACGTGCGAGAACGGCACTTCCTCGTTGTCCGATTCGACGACGTACTGGCGCAGCATCGGCCGCACGTCTTCGAAGAAGAAGCGGATGTGCGACAGGATCGGATAGTTGCGGCGCAGCGTGGAATGCTTCTGCACGATGTCGCTGATGCCGATGACGACGAACACGCCGAACAGGATCGCCAGCAGCTGCGTACCGGTTCCGTACTGCCAGCCGGCGACCGCCAGCACGAACACGAAGATCGAAATGGCGAACGCGAGGTAACGGCCCGGCAACCAGTTTTCCATCGGAAATCCTCCAGAATGATCGGCGCCGGGTGGCAGGCGGCAACCCGCGTCGAATATCTTAGCGGCGGCGCGGTCGCGACGTCGCACGTTCGCCTGACCTGCGCTTCGATCCCCCCGCGCAGTGCAAGCATGATCGCCGCCCAGCGTTACGCCTGGCGTGCCATCCTCGCGGTGCCGCCGTGCGGGCCCGCCCGCGCCGGTGCGCGCGAGAAACTCCTTCTCGTGCGCGGCGGCCGTGCCCACGGCGCCGCGCATGTCGGCGTGCCGCCGGTGTTCGAACGCGAGCGCATCGACGGCCGCAACCGCCAGGGCGACGACTCGCTTTACGTGAATTTCGGTTCTCTGTTGCGGCCGCTGGCACGGTGACCCGCGAGCGCCGCGCACGCTCGGGCTAAACTTCAGCCATGGACGAACCCGTACCGCCCAGCAAACCGCGCGCAACGCCGAAACCGGCGAGCGACGACGCCGCGACGCCGAAACCGGTACGCCGGCGCACGCCGGCTGCCGCCAGCGCCGACCCCGATGCCGCGAACGAGACTCCGCCGCGGCGCCGTGCGCCGCGCGCGAAAGCCGAACGCGCGCCGGCCGCTGCCGATGCGCCGGCCGCCGGTCCGGCCGCCGCGCCGCCGCGCCGGCGCAGCCGTGCAAAAGCGCCGGCGGTCGAGGCGACGCCGGAACAGGGTTCGATGCCGGCCGTGGCGAACGCAGTCGCCGTCGATGCGGCCGCGATGCCCACGGTGCGCGACGAAGCGCCCATCGCCACGCCGCCGCTCATGCTCGAAGACGATCATGCGCAGGTGGATCGCGCGGACCTTCAGGTCGAGCAGGATTCCGAGCCACGCGCGGGCGGCGAGCACGCAGCATCAGGCCAGCCGGTTGCTGGCGCCGGGCCGTCGATGGCGGCGGCTGAAGCGACGCGCGAGCAGGCGGCGCCGGAAACGGCCCCCACGCCGTCCACGCCGCGCCAGCGCGAACGTGCGCCCGCACCCGACGCCGACCGCGCGCCGCCGATGATTCCGTCTTTCGCGCGCAAGGCGGCACCGGCGCCTTCCTCGCCGGCGCGCGCGAAGTCCGCGGCGCATCCCGCCGACACGTCCGCCCGCTCGGCCAAGCTGCTTGATGCGTTCATCGCGCGCCTGCCTCTTGAGTATCGCGAGCGCGCGCGCGAATACCTCGTGCTGATGCGCATGGATCGTCCGGTCGGCGCCCTGCTGCTGCTGTGGCCGACCTGGTGGGCGCTGTGGTTCGCGGCGAACGATTTTCCGCCGCCCGGCACGCTGCTCATCTTCACGCTCGGCGTGTTCGTGATGCGCAGCGCCGGCTGCGTGATCAACGACTACGCCGATCATGGCTGGCTCGATGCAAAGGTGGAGCGCACGCGCGAACGCCCGATGGCCGCCGGCCGCGTGTCGAAGAAGGAAGCGCTGACGCTGTTCGCCGGCCTGCTGGCGTTCGCCTTCGTGCTGGTGCTGTTTACCAATACGCTGACGATTCTTCTTTCGTTCGGCGGCGCCGCGCTTGCAGCGATCTATCCGTTCACCAAGCGCGTGACGCATCTGGCGCAGGTCGTGCTCGGCGCCGCGTTCGGCTGGTCGATCCCGATGGCCTTCGCCGCGGTGACCCACTCGCTGCCGCCGCTGTGCTGGCTGCTGTTCCTCGCCAACGTGCTGTTCTCGACGATCTACGACACCGAGTACGCGATGGTCGATCGCGACGACGACATCCGCGCCGGCGCGAAGTCGACCGCGATTCTGTTCGCCGACGCCGACCGCGCGATCATCGGCGTGCTGATGGCGACGTTCGTCTTCGCCATGCTGCTGGCTGGATCGCGCGTGCACCTGCATTGGCCGTACTACATCGGCCTCGCCGGCGCGGCCGGCTTGTTCGCCTATCAGCAATGGCTGATCCGCGCGCGCGAACGCAGGGCGTGCTTCGCGGCGTTCCGCAACAACAACTGGGTCGGGCTGCTGCTCTGGGTCGGACTCGTGCTGGCACTGGCCATTCGTTGAAATCGCCTTCTCCCCAGCCGGCGAGCGACGAGGGCAAGGCTCACAGAAACCCGTTCGCCAGCCGCGCCAGTCCCTCCACGCTGCGTTGCCACAACGGCCGCCGCTGCCACGCTTCCTGGGTCAGCTCGATCGATGCGTCGATGTAGCCGCGCTGCACCTCGCGCAGGCGCCCGGCGACTTCGCTGGTATAGATCAGCAGCCCCGTTTCCGCATTCAGCGCGAACGAACGCACGTCCAGGTTGATCGAGCCAAGCATGCCAATGCGCGCATCGACACTGATGTGCTTGGCGTGCAGGAAACCGGCCTGGAAGCGATGGATGCGCACGCCGGAGCGCAGCAGTTCGATGTAGTAGGCGCGCTGCGCCCAGTCGACGAGCGCCTGATTGCTGCGCGCCGACACGATCAGGTGCACCTGCACGCCGGACAGGGCAGCGATGCACAGCGCGCGCAGCACCGCTTCGTCGGGCACGAAATACGGCGTGCACAGCACCACTTCGCTGCGCGCGTGCTGAACCAGGGCGACGATGATGTCGCGCGCATTCTCGAACGGATACGCCGGCCCGCCGGGCAGCATCTGTGCGGTGGCGGCGCCGGCCGCTGCGGGCGTCGAGGTGTCGTTCGCGATGCGCTCGCCGGTTTCGATATAGACGTCGCCGGCAAACACCGCCTGCAACTGAGCGACGATCGGTCCACGTACGCGCGCGACCAGTTCGACGTTCGGCGCGCCGACGATGAAGTTCGGATCGACCAGGTTCTGCGAACCGAGCCAGCCCGTGTGGCCGTCGATGATCGCGAGCTTGCGGTGGTTGCGCAGATCGAGCCGCCCGGCCGCCGCCCAGAGCCGGTCGAGCAGCATCGCGCGCACTTCCACGCCGGCTTCGCGCAGCGCCGCCGCGTCGCTGTGCAGGAACGCCTTCGAGGCCAGCGCATCGACGAGCAGGAGGCAGCGTACGCCGCGCGCCGCCGCTCGCCGCAGCGCGGCCAGCACGCGGCCGCCGACGGCGTCGTCGGCGACGATGTAGTAGAGCAGGTGTACTTCGCGCCCGGCCGCATCGATGCCGGCGGCGAGATCGTCGATCGCGGCCGCGTAGTCGCCGAGCAGGTCGATCCGGTTGCCCGCGCAGGCCGGCAGATCGCCGAGGCGCTGCGCCAGCTGGGCCAGACGTGCGCAGCCATCCTCGAACGCGACCGGCTCGGCCGGATGCGCCGCACGGATCGCCGCCGAGACTTCCGCCTGCCGGGCAATGCGCGCGGGCGCCAGCCACGGGCGGCTCAGCAGCAGGTAGATCGGCAGGCCGAACAAGGGCAGAAAGCCGACCAGCAGCAGCCAGGTGCGCGCCGCCGCCGGCGGATGCCGCGCCGGTATGGTCAGCAGCGCCAGCAGCCGGATACTCCAGTCGAGGATCAGGACGCAGGCGGCGAGGGAGGGCAGCGATGGCATGCCGGGAATATACGGTGTGGCGTGCCGCAGCGCGGCGGCGCAAGGCCGCCGCGCCGTGCGCCGGCTCAACGCGGCGCCGGCGCGCGCGCCAGCGCCCACACATCGACGCGCGCGACGCCGGCACGACGCAGCACGCGCGCGCACTCGCGCAGGGTGGCGCCGGTCGTCATCACGTCGTCGAACAGCACGACATGGTCCGGCAGTGCCGCGGCCGGCGCGGCTTCGAACGCACCGCGCAGATTGCGTCGCCGTGCTTTCGCGTCGAGGCCGGTTTGCGCAGGCGTCGCCTGGATGCGCAGCAGCAGATCCGCGCGCAGTGGAATGCCGAGCGCCCGGGCCAGCGGCTGCGCCAGTTCCTGCGCCTGGTTGTAGCCGCGCTGGCGCAGCCGCGTGCGATGAAGCGGTACGGGAATCAGCAGGTCGGGCCGCTCGGGCAGGTCCGCCTGCGCGCGCTCGATCATGCGCTCGGCCAGCACGCGGCCGGCGGCGAGGTCGCGATGGAACTTGAAGCGCGCTTCGAGCAGGTCGAGCGGATGCCCGTAGCGAAACGGAACCCACGCCGCCGCGAACGCCGGTTCGTGCCGCAGGCACTCGCCGCACAGCGGCGCCCGAGCCTCCAGCGGCAGCGCGCAGCGCGGGCAGCACACCGGGTTGAGGGCGAAGTCGGCGGCGCAGCCGGCGCACAGGTCGCGCCCGTCCGAGCCGGCGCCGCCGCACAGCAGACAGCGCGGCGGCAGCACCAGGCGCAGCAAGCGGCCGCCGCTGCCGTCAACTTTGCGTCGTCGATCCAAGTTGACAGCCTCCCTGCCTGCTGACCAGACTTGCCACCCCACTCTAGCGAAGCCCCGCCCCGCCGCATGCCTTCCGCCACGATTCGCCACGATTGGACGCGCGAGGAAGTGCGCGCGCTGCTCGACCTGCCGTTCGCCGACCTGCTCGAGCGCGCCCATGCCACGCACCGCGCGCGACACGATGCCAATGCGGTGCAGGTTTCCACCCTGCTCTCGATCAAGACCGGCGGCTGCCCGGAGGATTGCGCGTACTGCCCGCAGGCGGCGCGCTATGCGACCGGGGTGGAAGCAGAGAAGCTGATGAGCCTCGATGCCGTGCTGGCGAAAGCGAGCCAGGCCAAGGCCGCCGGCGCTTCGCGCTTCTGCATGGGCGCGGCCTGGCGCTCGCCG